>DATLVW010000751.1:0-15909 GCA_035577085.1 Thermoanaerobaculia bacterium | reverse complement strand
GCGAGCAGCGAAAGCGTCAGTCCCAGCGCGGCGCGTCTCATGGGACCTCGAACTGTCCCGACGACGTGATCGTCTTTCCGTTCTGAAGGTCGTAGGTAACAAATGCGCGGTAGTGCCCTCGGAGCAACTCGCCCGGATACTCCGCGCGAACGTCCGTTGTCTCCCCGGGCAGCAGACGACGCGACGGTAGCGCGCTCTTCGCGATCAGGATGCCGGCTCCGTTGAGGATGGCCAGCATGCCTTTGGCGAACAGCGGTTCACTGCCGTCGTTCGCGAGCCGCTGTGCAAGCGTGAGGTTCGTGCTCGCGGTAGGCGCCTTCACTTCGAGTGGCGATGCGTTTGCGCTGACCTGGTCCGTTAGTGCGAACGTCAGCAGCGTGCCGAGTGATGCCACGACGTGCATGCCGTGGCTGTTCATCTTCGACGTTCCGTGAAACATCGTCACTACGGCACGAACGGATGGACTTGCCGGAACTGTCAGCGTCACGCTCACTCTCAGTTTCTCGCCGGGCAGCACCGTTGCGGCTCGCGTTGAGAAGACCGCCGTTGCGGCAACGCTGCCTGCGACCTTGCCTGCATCGACGAGCGAGCGTGCGCCGTTGCGGACGACCACGTCCCTGGCCACCATCTCGAACGGAAACGGCTGGGATGTGGAGTTCATGATCGTGAGGACTTGTGTCGTGCTCTGACCCGCGGCTCCGCGCAGCATCACGACTGCGGGCGCCACCGAGAGCGTTCCATCGCCGGCGCGCAGAAGCGCCGGCGACAGCAGCGTGAGAAGTCCCATCCACCACGATGTCCTGATTCTCATGATTACTCCACGATCGCTTCCCAGCGCATCGAGGCCGTTAGTGCGCCCTCTGCGGCCGAGATTGGAATGTCGATTTCGAGTGTGTGGACCGTCACTGGCCCGACTGCGAGGTGCGTGTCGATCGTCACTGGCGCGCTGCTGAGCTGCCTGCCGTCGAGGCGAAAGGTTGCTCGTCCGTCCCACGACTCGAGCCGGACGCTGATCGTTGCGGTTCCCGATGCGAGCCCGTTCGCGCGCTCGAGCCGGATTCCGATCCGGCGGCGCATCTTCGTCATCCGCTCTCTGGCCACGCCGGCGTGAGTGACCGTTTTGAGATCGATCCACGCTTCGGAGCCGGCGGCGGTCATCGACGCGTCACCCGAATCGACGTCGATGAATGCGATTGCCAACGAGTCATCGGGCGGCGCCGCCGTCGCGCGTCGCTTCTCCGCCCGCGCCGGCCGCGTGCTTGCGAGCAGAACGAGAAGAGTGACGGCGAGTGTGCTGAGGCGTTTCATGAATAGTCCAAGGGCCGGTGCAGGGAAGTCTCCCGGCACCGGCCTTCCTGGTGTTTTGCGGTTAGTTGGAGGTAGCCGTGAAGTTGATGCTGTTGTCGATCGCGGCGGCTGCGGCACTGTCGGCGATCACGATGTCCCACGAGTAGCTACCGGTCGACGCGTAGGTGCCGGTCGAGGTGAGCGTCGTCGCAGCCGAATCGCTCAGCGTGCTTCCGTTGAGCTTCCAGGCAACGCCCGAGGCCGGCGCGCTTCCGAGCTGCGCGGTGAGCGTGTAGTCGGTGCTCGTGAGATTCGCTTTGACGACCTGGACGCCGACGGTCGACGAAAGGGTCCAGTTGCTGGCGCCACGTGCGAGCGTGAAGCCGGTCGGCGCCGAGCCGAACTTGCTGATGTTGCCGAGATCTGAGCTTGCCGCCGCTGTGCCCGTGCCCGAAGTCGTGCCGCCCGCGGATTCGATCGTCAGGCTGATCGAGCTTTCCACGGTACCGGTCACGGTGAGCGTGCCGCTCGAGGTTGCTGCCGAGGCCGTCGAAACGATCCCGAACATCGCTACTACAAAACCAACTGCCAGTGTCTTTTTCATTTTCTTTCTCCCTTTTTTCGTGCTGCCTATGCGCATGAGTGGCAGGGAGAAGGTGAAAAAATACAGAGGCTCAAAAAAAGATGCGGTTGCTTTGGATGGCTACAGTCGCCCGGCGCGCTCGAGGCGGATGCCTTCGGCGATGAACTTCAGGTGCGCTTGCATGAGGCGCAGGCGCCTCTGCTCGGCGGACTCGACGTCGACGCCGGGGGCGTTCACGCCGTCACGGAGGGGCGTCATGTTGTTCGTCAGCAGGTAGAAGGTTTGGAGCCAGGGACCGTTGCGGTCGAGGAGGCGGCCGCTTTCGTATTCGACCGAGGGGACGTCGTCGATGTGGGGATCGACGAATCTGGTGATGCGCTCGACTTCGTGGGGACCGAGCATGAAAGCGGGTAGGAGGTCGGGCGGGGTTCGTATGCCGATCGGCGATAGCTCGTTCGCTACGGCCGGCGTCCAGTTCGCGGCGATGCGGTCGAAGGGGACGGGGCCATCCTCGAGACGGCCGATGACGATCGTGAATGCGTTCGGGACGTTCGGCACGTACCAGATCGTCGTGTTGGGGAAGACGTCGCGAAAGGCGCGAACGATCTGCAGATAGTTGTGCGTGGTGAGCGAGTACATCGGCAGCCACATCGAGATCACGCCGCCCGGAAGCAGGCGCCGGCGGCAAAGCTCGAAGTAGTCTTGCGTGTAGAGCGAGCCGTTGCCGGCGTAACGGGGGTGGATGGAGTCGGAGAGGATGACGTCGAATTTGTCCTGCGTGGCGAGGACGTAGTTGCGTCCGTCGCCGATCGCAGCGTGGACGCGCCGGTCGCGCAGTACGCCGTGGTTCACCGACTGCAGCCGTGCGTTCGAGATCTCCAGCACCTCGGGGGAGATCTCCGCGATCGTGATGCTCTCAACCGGATGCCGCGACACTGCCCACGCCGTGCCGCCGCTGCCGAACCCGATGTGAAGCACGCGTTTGGGGTTCTTGTGCATCAGCAACGGTATGTGTCCCTGCAGTTTCTGCGTGCCGATCAACTCTCCCGAGGTGCCGGCGACGTTGACACCGTTGAGCTCGAGCGACAGAAATCCGGGATGCATTTGCCGCAGCGTGACCGTGGCGGTGACATCCTCGCGGAACAGCAGGATCGGTGCGTTCTCCTCGGAGAAGAGACCCGCGGAAAGAATGACCTGGTCTTTCTTTGCGCTCGCGAACGCGATGACAACGATGACTACGGCGATCGACGCGAGCCATCGTGCACGGCGCGCGGTTCGCCAGAGGAGCCACGCGCCGACGCAGAGACTGATGCCGCTCATCACGAAGAGGCCGTTCTGTGAACCGATGAGACGGATGAGGACGAATCCCGCGAGGAGCGAGCCGCTGATGCATCCGATCGTATTCGCCAGATAGATGTTTCCGACTGCGGACGCCTCTCCCCGGCGCGCGTTGATCTCATACAAGCGCACCGTCAGCGGGAAGGCCGCTCCCATGAGCGCAGTCGGGATCAGGAGCGCGATCAAGACCGCGGTGAGAAGCGGCGGAAAGAGCGAGGTCGATCCGATCGCGATGAACGGCCGGACCACGAGTCCGAGCAGATCGGCGAACTTTCCGAAGAAGTGAACCTGCAGCGCCAGTACCACGGCGAGCGCGATTTCGACGATGCCGAGTGCCTTGGCGATGTCGATCCGCGACATGAAGCGCTCGATGATGGCGCTGCCGATTCCGATGCCGATGAGGAACGAGAACAGCATCAACGAGTAGGCGTAGACACTGCTACCGAGGTGGAGGACGAGAATCCGCGACCAGAAGACTTCGTCCGCGATGGAAGCGAGTCCCATGAGCAGGGAAGCGAGAAGCACGGCGGCCGGCGTCAGCGTGCTCGTCGCAATGGCAGCGGCCGGTGGCGTCTCGATGACGGGAGCATCGGCGTGGCGCCCCTTGGCGAGAAGTGCAAGCGCCACGATCGCCAGCGTGTAGTTGAGGATCACGGCGGTGAAGATCGTGGCGAGAAGTCCGACGTTCGGGATGAGGACGAATCCGGCCAGCGCCACGCCGGTTGTCGCGCCGAGGGTATTGATGGCGTAGAGCGCGGAGACGACCTTGCCGCTTCCTTCGCGATCGCCGACGAACCGGCGAACGAGCAGTGGCAGCGTTCCGCCCATGAGAATCGTCGGCGGAAGAAGGAAGAGCGCCGCCAGCCCGGCGCGAACGAGCAACATCAAGAGAGGGCTTCCATGAATCGATGGAAAGGCGGCGACGAACGCGCGATTCAAGAACGCGAATCCGTTCGGCGAGAACGCGCCGAGGGTGCCGATGAGAGCTTCGGCTGCCGCGTAGAGAAGCAGCGGCGGCATGCGAAGAAGGATGCGGCCGAAGAGAAAGGCGCCGATGCCGAGTCCGGCCAGAAAGACGGCGATGAGTGTGGCCGCCGCGTAGACCGTGTTGCCGAAGATCAGCCCGAGGTACTTCAGCCAGACGATCTGGTAGAGAAGAGCGCTCAGCCCCGAGACGAAGAAGATGAAGAGGAGAGCACCGCCCCTCTTCCAGATACGTCCCTCGTCTGTCATCGAGCTGAAGCGTAACAGTTTCACGCGGAGACGCGGGGGGTCTTTTTCCATGCTGTTCAGGACACAGAGGCGGGAGTGTGATGTGCCGCTCGCAACGCGGACAGTACCGCCGCGGCACGCTGCAAATCGTTGCAGTCGAAGCCCTCGGTGAAGGTCTCGTAGATGGCACTGAGTTTTCGTTCCGCCTCTTAGGCGCGATCTCGGGAGGCGAGCCAGCGCGCAAGACTGACCGTCGTTCGCGGGGTCAGCGTCTTCTCTTGCTTCCCGAATACATCGTGCGAGCGTTGGAGACGATCACAGCCGAGGGCAACATGACGTTTTAAGCTGCCTCGCACGGCGAGCTGATCGACTTCGCAGGATCGCAAACTCGACGCGGATGCAAGGGACGATTCCCGGCTATCGGCGAGCGTACCTGTTCCCCGGTAAGGAGTACTCTTTCCCGCTGTCGAGGAGAAGGCAGTCCAGACTCGCGATACACTTTCATGTGATGAAACCGGTTACACTTTCGGACGAGTGGCTATCCGAGTTGCCATGTTTGTGTGTTTTTTCACTTGACGAGGAGCGCGTCTGGACTCATATTTGCTCATCTTCGCTATGAGGAATCCGGCACGGCCCGCTGATACTGGGATAACGGGGTGGATGCATGCCTGAGAACAGAATGGACACAGCGCCCGAAGAAGTACTTCCGGAACTCAAGGATGAGATAGGCGCTCCGTCGATTGAAACTGCGTTGGCTGCCATTCAGTTCTGGCAGACACTTGATCGAATCTACGCGCCAGTTCGCAACTTCGGATCGCAGCAGCAACAAGTAACCTTTAGTGTCGGCTCCTTACCGATGCTCAACCTCACCCCCACCCGATAGGCGAGAGCGCTTAAACGTGCCGACCTGGGGTGAAATTCTCAAAGAACTGGCTCAGTCTACGCTTCCCAGCGGCCTAACTGACTTCGACACAGTTCGGCGAAAATACCTAGCGCTCGCTCACGCACACACCCGCAGGAACCTAATACTCTACGCGACCGCGTGGATGAATCCCCCTCCGAATTCCCCGCCGGACATGCTTTCGATTCACGTCAGCGATGTTCACGGTTTGATGGAGGTTATCCATGGGTTGCAGGGACCATCGCTTGATCTAATCCTTCACAGTCCGGGTGGATCGCCAACGGCAGCCGAAGCGGTCGTCACATACCTTCGTAGTAAGTTCTCGGATCTGCGGGTCATTGTTCCGTACGCAGCAATGTCTGCGGCCACAATGGTTGCGTGTGCAGCCGACAGTATCGTTATGGGAAAGCATTCATTCCTCGGCCCAATCGATCCACAGATTCTAGTTCAGACTGCGCTCGGCGTGCGAATGGTTGCGGCTCAGGCCGTGATTCAACAGTTTCAGCAGGCAAAGGTAGAGTGCCAAGATCAACGCAATTTGGCTGCGTGGCTTCCTATGCTCAGTCAATACGGCCCTGATCTTCTAGTTGAGTCCGAAAATTTCTCGAAGCTCTCGCGCAAATTAGTCGAGAGCTGGCTAAAGCAATACATGTTCAAGGACGAGCCGGAAAAGGCGACCGACATTGCTGAATGGTTGGCTACGCACGATAACTTCATGACGCACTCGCGACAGTTATCACGCGATGTGTTAGAGAGCCACGGTCTTAGAATTAGTAAGTTGGAAGACGACCAAACTGCCCAGGATCTGTTCCTATCAGTGTTCCACGCGTCAATTCTCACGCTTTCGACAGGTACCGTGAAGTTGATGGAGAATCATTTAGGTAAGTGCATGGCAACACGGATTCAAGTCGTGCCTGTCCAACAACCGCCTGCCAATCCTTGATACATTCAGACGATCGGCTGCACGCCCGCGATGGCGGCGAGAATCACGGACCGGCCCTACTTGATCGCGCTCATCAAATCACGCTGATGCGAGGCGGCGCAGGCTGTAACATGAAACTGACCCACTACGCACGAGTCGCTGCTCCGGCGGAATGGCTGGCCTCGCCCGTCCGTTGCCAACACCTGATGCGCCGGTTTTTCATCGCGATCGTTGTGCTATCGATCAGCGGAGCCCTTCCGCTGATGGCCAGCGTAGGGGTGTGCGCCACTACGCCGTGCTGCCGCGCGCACACGGCGAGCGATCAATCGATCGCGGCTCCTTCTTGCTGTAAAGAGACGACTTGCGCGTCCGCTACGCCGGACGTGCAGGCGACGAATCAGGTCGCAAAGATCCTGGTGAAGCCTCCTGTTGCCGCGGTGTTGGTTGCTGCCTTGCCCTCGACCAGTTTGCGGCATGCAGTCGCCGAGCAACTCGCTCCCGGATCTCCTCCGGCGCAGCAGCGACGGCTCGCGGTGCTCTCCACGCTTCTCGTCTGATCCTCATCACGCTCGCTCAATTCCGAACGTGGACGCTCTACGTCCGCGTACCCGAGCTTGTGAGGAATCATGGACCGAAGGCATATCGCCGCCTGTTTGACAGGCGTATTTCTGATCGCCGCCCGCGCGTTTGCGCTAGATCGGAACACAGACTGGAACACCCCCGACACCGTCGTTGAGGCCGCGATCGCGGCGTCGCCGTCGCTCCACGAGATCGATGCGCGCATCGCCGCTGCTCGCGCTCGTGTCGCGGGCGCGGGAACGCTGCCGAATCCGATGCTGATGGCCGGCGTGCAGAACCGTCAGATCGATCTCTCTCCCGATCCGATGACGATGTACATGGTCGGTGCGTCGCAGACGTTCGTCCGGCGCGACCGCCGCGAAACGTTGCAGCGCGCTGCTGCGCTCGATTTGCAGCAGCTCGAACGGGAGCGCGAAGTAAGAGTGGCCGAAGTGAAGCGGGACGTGCTGATCGCCTATGACGAAGCGGCGGCCGCTGCGAATCAGATCGCCGCCAACGAGGAGATTGCGACGCTGGTCGCTTCGACCGGCCAGGCAGCGCGGATCCGCTACGAGACCGGCTTCGCGCCGCAGATCGACATCATTCGCGCGAAGCTCGAAGAGACGAACGTCCGCCACGCGATTCTCATGCAGCGCGGCGCGCTGCAACAGGCGCGCGCACGGCTCCGTGCGCTGCTCCTGCTGCCCGCGGATGCGGAGATTCCTTCGTTCGCGCTCAGTCATTCGATGGAGCATCACGGCGAGACGAGTGTCGCTTCCGTGCAGGCACCGCCTTCGACGGCCGTGCCCGAGGCGGCTGCGGCACGGGCGGAAGCTGAGATCACGATGGCGAAACTGATCGCCAAACCCGACGTGAATCTCGAAGCGTCGTATGGCTTCCGGCCGCAGCAGAAGGACATGTTCAGCGTTGTGGCCAGGATCGAGCTGCCGGTTCGCAGGACAGTAATCGAACCGCGGATCGCGCAGGCCACGGCGGAGCACGACGCCGCACTTGCGCAGATCGACGTGGTCCGGCAGCAACTCCAGGTTGAGCTCGGGAAGGCGATTGCGCAGCGCGACGAAGCGGTCGAGCAGATCAACCTGCATGTCGATCTCCTGGTGCCCGAGGCGAAGCTGGGGTTCGACTCGGCACTGGCGTCGTATCAATCAGGGAAGACGTCCTTCGATTCGGTCATCGGCGCGCTCCAGACGTATCGCTCGCTGCGCGTCGACTATTACGACTTCCTGCGACAACTGCTCGTGTCGGAAGCGCTGATCGATGCGATCCAGCACGGCTCTGTAAGTACGGTCGTTCCGGAGATGGGAGGTGCGCGATGAAGCGCGCGCTGCCATGGATCATCGCAGGGCTTCTCGCGATCGCGCTGGTCGTCGTGCTGGTCGTAAAGCGGGGAGGCTCGAATGACGCGGACGCGGTCACGCAGGATGGCTCGGGCCGCCGCGTCACTGCGTGGATCGATCCGATGTACTCACAGGGGCCGCCGCACGTTTACAAATCGAATCATCCCGGCCGCGCGCCTGATTGCGGGATGAAGCTCGTTCCTGTTTACGTTGACGATGCGCCGGCTGCGAATGCCTCGACGAATGTCAACGGCTACTCGAACGTCTCGGTGTCGCCGCAGAGACAGCAGCTCATCGGCGTGAAGCTCGGGACTGCCGAGCTGCGCAACCTCTCGCGTACGACGCGCGCGGCGGGGCGGATCGCCGTCGATGAGCGGAGGATCGCGCAGGTTCACACGAAGCTGGAGGGAACCGTGGAAGCGCTCTCCGTGAACTTCGTCGGTCAGCCCGTTCGCCGCGGCGATGTGCTGCTCTCTCTCTACAGCCCCGATCTCCTGGCCACACAAAATGAGTTGCTCCTTGCGCAGCGAAACTCTTCCGACCTCGGGCACACGCTCGCCGGCGCGGCACGAGCGCGCCTTCGGCTCTGGGACATGAGCGAGGCCGATATCGATCACGTGGTGCGAAGCGGCAAGCCGATGCGCGATGTCACGCTGCGATCACCGGTCAACGGGGTCGTGCTGGCAAAGAACGTCGTGCTCGGCGCGCGCGTCATGCCCGCCGATACGCTCTTCGAGGTCGGCGATCTGTCGCATGTGTGGGTGCTCGCGGACGTCTATGAATCTGAGCTGGCGACTCTGCGCATCGGTGCGAGCGCACAGGTCGTCGCAAACGGACAGACGCTCGACGCCCGTGTGACGTTCATCGGGCCGGTGATCGCAGCGCAGACGCGCACGGCCAACGTCCGGCTCGAGCTCGAGAATCCGTCCGGGCTTCTGAAGCCGGATATGTACGTCGACGTCGTGTTGCAGCAGCCGGTCGGAAACGTCGTCGCTGTGCCTGACAGCGCGGTCATGAACACCGGCACACGGTCGGTCGTCTTCGTCGCATCTGCCAACGGCTTCGAGCCGCGCGACGTGATCACCGGCGCGAAGGTAGCAGGCTTCTATGAGATTCGCTCGGGCGTGACCGCTGGCGAGCGCGTCGTGATCGATGCGAACTTCCTCGTCGATTCCGAGTCGCGCTTGAAGGCAGCCATCTCGAAGGTGCCGCCGATGACCGGAGGCACGCCGTGATCGAGCGCGTCATCCGCTGGTGCGCGACGAATCGCGGGCTCGTCATCATCGTCGTGGCAGTGCTCGTGGCCATCGGCGTCTGGAGCATTCAGAACATCGCCGTCGATGCGTTGCCGGACCTTTCCGACACGCAGGTCATCATTCTCTCGAAGTGGGACCGCAGCCCCGACATCATCGAGGACCAGGTTACCTATCCGATCACCACCGCCCTCCTCGGCGCGCCGCACGTGAAGGCGATCCGTGGGTTTTCAGACTTCGGCTATTCGTACGTGTACGTCATCTTCGATGAAGGGACCGACACGTACTGGGCGCGCAGCCGCGTGCTCGAATACTTCTCCAAAGTTCAATCACAGTTGCCGCAGGGCGTCGAGACATCGCTCGGACCCGATGCCACCGGCGTCGGCTGGGTGTTCCAGTACGCGCTCGTCGATACGACAGGGCAGCACTCGCTTGCCGATCTCCGCTCGCTCGAAGACTGGCACATCCGCTACGAGCTGCAATCGGTGCCGGGCGTGGCGGAAGTGGCGAGCATCGGCGGTTTTGTCCGGCAGTACCAGATCACCGTCGATCCGAACAAGCTGGCGGGCTACGGGATCGCGCTCGCGCAGTTGAGTGAGGCGGTGCGCAAGTCGAACAACGAAGTGGGCGGCCGGCTGATCGAGTGGAGCGGCGCGGAGTACATGGTCCGCGCGCACGGCTACGTGCGCAACAAATCGGACCTCGAGCAGATCGTGCTGAAAGCGAAAGACGGTACTCCCGTCCGCCTTGGCGACGTCGCCAGCGTGCAACTGGGGCCGGAGATGCGGCGCGGCATCGCGGAGCTCGACGGCCGCGGCGAAGTCGCAGGCGCCGTGGTGGTCATGCGGCAGGGCGAGAACGCAATGAAGGTGATCATTGCGGTCAAAGAACGGCTCGCGCAGATCGCCACCTCGCTGCCGAAAGGCGTGCAGATCGTTACGACCTACGACCGCTCGCTCTTGATCGAGGAATCGATTCACACGCTCAAACATGAGCTGCTGATCCAGATGCTGATCGTGTCGCTGGTGATCCTTCTTTTCCTCTGGCACATCCCGAGCGCGATGATCCCGATCGTCACGCTGCCGGCCGCGGTGATTCTCGCGTTCATCCCCATGCACCTGTTCGGGATCAACGCCAACATCATGTCGCTCGGTGGGATCGCCGTCGCTATCGGCGCACTCGTCGACGCGGCGGTCGTCGTCGTCGAAAACGCGCACAAGAAGCTGGAGGTGTGGGAGAGCGGCGGGCGAATCGGCGACTACAAGGAAGTCCTCATCAAGGCCATTCAGGAAGTGGGACGGCCGAGTTTCTACTCGCTGCTCGTGATTGCGCTTTCGTTCCTGCCGATCTTTGCGCTCGAAGCGCAGGAGGGAAAGCTCTTCAAGCCGCTGGCGTTCACGAAGAACTTCTCGATGGCCATCGCGGCGTTCCTGGCGATCACGCTCGATCCGGCGCTGCGGCTGATGTTCACGAAGCTGAAGCGCTACGAATTCAAACCGCGCTGGCTGGCCGGTATCGCCAACGCTGTTTTCGTCGGGCGCATGGTCCCCGAGGAGAGGCATCCGATCTCGCGAGTGCTGTTCCGCATCTACGGTCCGCCCGCGCATTGGGTGCTGCGCCACACGCGGCTCGTCATCGCCGCGGCGCTGATCATTGTTCTGGCAACCATTCCGATCTACTTCAAGCTCGGACACGAGTTCATGCCGCCGCTCAACGAAGGGGTCATCCTCTACATGCCGACGACGCTGCCGGGCATCTCCGTGGCGCAGGCGAGCGCGTTGCTGCAGACGCAGGACGCGCTGTTGCGACAGGTGCCCGAAGTCGAGCGCGTTTTCGGGAAAGCGGGGCGCGCCGACACTTCCACCGATCCCGCGCCACTGTCGATGGCGGAGACGACCGTCATTCTGAAGCCGGAGTCGCAGTGGCGGCACAAAGAGCGCTGGTACTCGAGCTGGCTTCCGTCCTTTCTGCAGCCGATGGTGCGCCCGCTCTGGCCCGACACGATGTCGTGGGAGGAGCTGGTCAACGATCTCGATCGTCGACTCCAACTGCCGGGACAGACGAACGCCTGGACGATGCCGATCCGCAACCGCATCGACATGCTGACGACCGGCATTCGCACGCCGGTCGGCGTGAAGGTCTTCGGCGCGGACCTCAAGCAGATCGAAGGCATCGGCAAACAGCTCGAGCAGATCATCGGGCGCGTGCCCGGCTCGCGCAGCGTTTACGGCGAGCGTGTTGCCGGCGGCTACTTCGTCGACTTCGACATCGACCGCGCGGCCATCGCACGCTACGGACTGACGATCGAGGATGTGCAGCAGACGATCATGACAGCGATCGGAGGCGAGAACGTCTCGACGACGATCGAAGGGCGGGAGCGCTATCCGATCAACATCCGCTACCCGCGCGAGCTGCGCGACGAGATCGACAAGCTCGGACGCGTGCTCGTGGCCACGCCGGCCGGCGCTCAGGTTCCCCTCGGGCAACTCGCCAACGTACGCATCATCGAAGGCCCGGCCATGATCCGTGACGAAGGTGGCAAGTTGGCCGGCTACGTCTACATCGACGTCGACACCGCCCGCCGCGACCTCGGCAGTTTCGTCGACGATGCCAAGCGCGCCGTGGACGCGCAACTGCGCATGCCGGCAGGCTACACGCTGCAATGGAGCGGGCAATACGAGGCGATGCAGCGCGTGAAGCAACGAATGATCGTCGTCGTTCCGCTGACGCTGTTCGTGGTCGCCTTCCTGCTGTTGATGAACACGCGCTCGATTCCGAAGACGATCATCGTTCTGCTGGCCGTGCCATTCTCCGCCGTTGGTGCAGTCTGGCTGCTGTGGGTCCTCGGCTACAACGTCTCCATCGGTGTCTGGGTCGGGCTCATCGCACTCCTCGGGCTCGACGCAGAGACCGGCATCTTCATGCTTCTCTACCTCGATCTCGCGTTCGACGAACGAGTGGCGCGAGGTGCGATGCGCACACCCGATGATTTGCGCGAATCGATCTACGAAGGCGCGGTGAAGCGCGTGCGGCCGAAGGTGATGACCGTGGCCTGCGCCTTCTTCGGACTCGTGCCGATCATGTGGTCGAACGGCGCGGGAGCCGACGTGATGAAGCGCATCGCTGCGCCGATGATCGGCGGACTGTTCACCTCGTTTCTGATGGAGCTGCTCGTGTATCCGGCGATTTACTACCGCTGGAAATGGAGGTCGGTGCGGGAGGTGGAAGGGTAACGATCACGCGAAGACGCGAAGACGCGAAGCTGAGCTGGCTCCTGTGAAAAAGAGCTGTTACGAGGGCGAGCTGAGGAGGCCTTTTCAGCATCTCGCTTGCAGTGATTTCCGGCAGGAGGTATGAGCCATGAAGCTTAGAATTCTTGCTGTTGCGCTCGTCCTTTTTGCCAGTACGGCGATCGGCTACGCGAGGAGCTCTCCGAACGTGTCGGTCAACATGCAGCAACTCACCTCGACCAATGACACCTTCTACTTCAGAGGTCCGGTGAGCATTCAATACCGGCTCGAAGTGACGAACCCCACATCGCAGCCGGTGACACTGAGGAGCTTGCGTCTCGAATCGATCGGACCCGGTGCGTACACGATCCACACGACAAACACACCACTGAAGCTGCAGCTCGGTCCGAACGAGAGCAGGGCGGTGACGATCTCAGCCTGGGGGCGCGCTCGCGGCGGCTTCCTCTCGGCCGATGAGCCGGTGACGATTCAAGGAACGGCGTACTTCAACAGTCCCTCCGGATCGTTCGTGAAGCTCTTCAACGAAAACATCATGCAGCCGTAACGCACGCTCGCTGACATGACGCTGGGGCGGAGGTTCTCTCCGCCCCTCCGCGTTTCCGCGTGATCTATTTTCTCCTCGCCACCGCGGCCTTCACAATGCGGTCGATCATCTCCGTGTACGAAAGCCCCGACTCCTTCGCCGCCATCGCGAACTCGGCGATCGGATCGAGCCACGGGTTGGGGTTCGCTTCGATGAGGTAGACGCGGTTGTTGGCGCCGAGGCGGAGGTCGATGCGGGCGTAGTCGCGGAGCTTCAGGGCGCGGACTGCCGTGACGGCGACGCGCTGGATCTCGGCGACAACGTCGTCATCAAGATCGCGCGCAACGGCCGATTTCGTTTTCTTGTAGGCGTCGGTGCTTTCGTCGAATTTCACTTCGTAGCTGGCGATCTTTGGCGTCCCTTTCGGGAGCTGCGAGAGATCGAGCTCGACGAGAGGCAGTGCCTCGGGAGGATCGTTGCCGATGACGGCAGCGTAGATCTCGCGGCCTTCGATGTACTCCTCGATCAGGGCGGGGGAGTCGAACTCGTCGTGAATGTAGGAGATACGCTCGAATAGATCCTTGATCGATGACACCACCGACCCTGCGTCGATCCCTTTCGACGCATCCTCGGCTGCCGGTTTCACAATGACCGGAAACTGGATGTCCTGAGCGTGCTCGACACGCCCTTTGTCCATCACCGCGGAGTAGGGCGTGAACAGCCCGTGGTAGCGGACGATGGTCTTGGCGATGCTCTTGTCCATCGCCAGGTACGAGCCCTGAGGACCGGCGCCGGTGTAGCGCTTCCCGATCAGATCGAGATACGCGGCGAAGTGCATCTCCATCGTGTCGTCGCCGTTGTACGACTCGATGAGATTGAAGAAGAGATCGGCGTCGGAGCGGGCCAGACGTGCCAGCGTTTGCCGGCGGCCGTCGATGGCGAAGGTCGTCGTCTCGTGGCCCAGCTCGCGCAGCGAATCGGTGATCGCCTCGACGTCGGTCTTCTTCTTTCTTCGTCGGCGCTTCGGTTTCGCGGCGTCGCTCTCCGCGTTGGGCTGTTCGTCATAGCCCTCGAATTGTCCGAAAAGAATGGCGATCTTCATTTCACCTTCCGATGGCGGAGTGGGCGCTTTCCGATGAGAAACGTCATCGAGAGCGCCGTGATGTAAACGGTCAACTCGATCATTTGGGAACGGCTCCTTTCGCGCACGGCGAGCAGACTAAGCTCGCGCAGGCGCTGCTCAACGGCGCTGACGAGCGCGCGCACGAGCGTGCGCCGGACGCCGGTCCACTCGTAAACCTTGTCGATGATGTCGCGGCGATGCTCGGCGAGAAGGTCATCGGCGGGGCGGTAGTCGACTCCGTCGCGCTGCTTCGATGGATCGAGAAAGATGTCCGTGAGATCGGTGTCGAGCGCGAGGCCGGCAATCATCGCCGATTCGTCGCCCTGATCAGCGCCATATCCGCCGCGATAGAACTCCTCGACCGTCTGTTCCATCTCGTCGACGGTGATGTCGGTCTCACCGGCGGCATGCGGCGGCGGCAGATCGCGGACTTCGGCCGCGACGCGGTCGACGTACTGCAGCTTGCGCAGCGCCGGCCAGTGCGCGTAACGCTGCTGCCAGTGCGAATCGGGATCGAGCCAGACCGCGAATGTCTCGGCGAAGTCTTCGTCCGGATGCTTCTGCGCGTACCAGCCCGCGATGTGCCGCACGTAGTCGCGCGAGAAGGGTACGAACGGGTAGTCGTCGCGGTACGGGCGGCGAAAGGAACCGAACAGCTCATGCCACTCGTCGGTCCGGTAGAGCTCGTACGCGTAGTTGAAGGCGTGGCCGGCCTCGTGGCGGAGGTACATCATGATCTCGCGCTCGTTCTCGATGTCGTTGACGGCGTCCTCGAGGTGGGCGACGCGCGGATCGCCGAGGTAGAACGGAATGCCGATCACCGGCTCCTCGGAAGGGCATCCCCACTCGTCAGACAAATAACATAGCGGCCGGAAGTAGCGCAGACCGGCGCCCTCGAGCTCGGCATAGAGGCGTCGAACGTACTCGGCGACGGGTGATTGATCGAGGCGAAGCCCCAGTTCGCGGATGGGAACGGTCAGCAACTGCCGCGCTTCGGGCGGGGCTTTTTCGAAAGCGGCCACGGCCTTTTCGGGAGCAACAACCGGGCCGGACTCTTACTGCAGCGGTTTTTGGCGCCAAATCCGCATGGCGCACACGGATAATGTCTTCGGTCCCCAAAATCCTCGTGGTAGAGGACGATGACGCGATTCGCGCATTACTCATCGCCGCGTTGCGGCGCGAGCCGTTCGACGTGCACGCAGCGATGCACGGCGGGCAGGCCCTGAACATGACGCAGGCAACGGATTACGCGGTCATCCTCCTCGATCTGATGATGCCGACGCTCAACGGCATCGAGTTCCTTGAAGCCTTCCATCAAGCATCGCCGGACACGCGATCCGTGATCTTCGTGATGACCGCCGGCGACGACACCGCTCTCCGGCACCTTTCGCCGAATGTGGTTCACGGCATCGTGCGGAAGCCGTTCGATGTTCCGCAACTCGTGGCGATGGTGCGGGAAGTGGCCCTGGCGCGGCGTGAGCAGACGCCGGAGTCAGCCGTCGACGCAGTCGTCGCAGAAGCTGACGCCGAGGCTGCGCGGGCCGATCCGCCTAACTAACCCCATTTCTGACACTTGCGGGGGATCGGCGGCAGCGCGTTG
>DATLVW010000750.1:0-2504 GCA_035577085.1 Thermoanaerobaculia bacterium | reverse complement strand
CTCGATCGTTCCTGTATCCGGATTGACCCGAAACCGGCTGAAGTAGGTTTTGTCTTGCAGGGGTTCGAAGATCGGTCCTTCAAGTTCATTCGAAAGGTCAACTTCCCCCTCCGTCCCGTCCTCAAACCGCAGCCAAACGGTGTACCCACTCACGTAACGAGCTTCGACGATGTCTTCCATGACTACTCCAGGGGACGAATGCGCTTGAGTTCCTTCAGTTCGTTCGCTAATCGCCAATTCTCTGCGAGTTCCTCTCTGTGAAGATGCCACCATTCCAGCACAAGCGCCAACGCGCGAGGTGGAAACTTCCCATCGACGTAACCGTCACTGATTCGAACAGTGATTTTTTGACCGCTGTACCGCGCGTGAAAGTGAGCGGGTTCATGCTCACGATGATACATAGCGATGACGATGCCAAAGAATCGGCTGATCTCGGACATGCGTTTCTAGATGCGACGAGTGTCGCGTTTCCTTCCGTCTAACTCTCACTCCCCCGGCGGTTTTTGCGGCGTCACCGGCGGCGTGTACGGCTGAGCGGTTTCTACGTTGGTTGGTTGGGCCGTTCCGATGGTGGATGTTCCGCCCTGTTGCATCGGTGTCGTCGAGGAAGTGCCAAGGGTGTCTGGGTGCGCCTGACCGGGTGTGTAGGGTTGCATCGTGCCGGGCGTGCCGATGCTTCCAACATCGGGAGACTTCGGGGCTGGGCGCGGCGCGGCTTGCGGTTCAGGGAACTTCACATCCGCGGGCATGCGGAATGGTGTGGGGGGCTGTGCAGCGGCGGCGGGTGATGATGGGAGCGACGGGAACGTCAACTTGCCCTTGTGCTTCGTTGGCGCCGGTGCGGCCGGCGTTGTCTGCTCGGCCGTTGCTTCGACCGGGTGGAGCGGCTTCGGTTGATACGCTGCCTTTCCGAGCGCGCAGGGATCGATCTTCGTCGTGGTGTCGAAGTATTCGTTGACGAGATCGGCCACGACGCTGTCGTCGAGCATCGTGATCTTCGCGGCTCCGCCGGACGACGGCTGCACGCGCAGAACGCGGCCGGCGACGAGACAGCGGAGGAAGGTGGCTGCAGCCGGATCGCCGGAGGGTTTGACTCCTGCGATCCGCAGATGGGAATCGTGGCCATCGATCTTGACGATGACCTCATTCGGAGCGATGGCACCCACTCCGAGTGCGATGGTTACGGCGTGCGAGACAGCAGCGAGTGACATCGACAACACTGCGATCGCGATCGGCTTCATGACGGGTCTCCTTTAGAACGTCCATCGTACGCCCAAGCGCGCGGAAAGCGCCGGTGTGCGCACGATCGGTTTGAGATAGTCGGGGTTTGCTGACTTCGCCAGCGCGTTATCGCTCTCCTGGAAACTGTAGCGCTGGTCGAGAAGCACAGGACGCTGGGTGTTCAGGAGATTGAACACGTCGAGCAGGATGTTGAGCTGGGAGTTTCGGACGGCGAGGGGGTAACCGAGGTGGAGGTCGGCGTCGTAGTTGCTGGGAGTGCGGCCTTCGGCGCCGCGCGTCGTGAGGAAAAACTCGTAACGGCGATAGGCGTCGGAGTAGCCGTAGCGCGTGGCCGGCGTTCCGCTGCGCCAATACGCAGAAACGCCGAAGGAAAGCTTCCAGGGAGTGTTGTACGTGCCGGACGCCTTCAACTGGTGGCGCCGATCGTTCGAGAGCGGACCTTTGTTGGTGATGACGTTCAGGTTGCTGCCGTTGGTGAAGAAGTCGTAGTAGTCGTAGGCGGCGGAGATGTTGGGGTCGGCGCCGACGTTGGTGAACGGTGCGTACTCGCCGTCGTAGTTCCCCTCGAGCCGCGAATAGATGTATGAGGCCATACCCTGCCAGTTGTTGGAGAGAACCTTGGTGGCGTCGAGCTGGATGCCCTTGTAAGTACGCTTCGGTTTGGGCGCAGTGATCTGCGTGGAGTAATCGAGCGTGAAGATCTTCTTCATGATCCCTTCGCCGGGATTGCCGATGCAGTACGTACCGTCGTCGGCGCAGAGAAAGTCTTCGATGACGCGTCCGTAGCTGCGGTAGATTCCTTTGATCCCGACGGAGACGAACGGCATGACCTCGCGCTCGGCGCCGGCGATGTATTCGGTCAGGTATTGATTCTTGAGATTGGGATCGGATGGCTCGGTGAAGCCGCCGAGGATGGCTGACGCGGTATCGGCATCCTTCTCTGCGTTGGCGTCGGGCGTGACGCTGGTCGGGCTGTAGTTGATGATGCGCGGCTGGCGTTCGTAGGAGAACGAGCGGATGACGAGATCCATCGGGATCTCTTCGTAATAACGGCCGTAGGAACCGAACACCTTGGTCTGATTCGTGCCGCTCGGGTCCCAGATCAATCCGAGGCGGGGTGCCAGGTCTTTCTTGAGATCGATCTGTGTGACGCCGGAGGCATCGATGATGCGCTGCCGGTCCCAGCGGACACCGGCGTTGAGCGTTACGTTCTTCAGCGTCCAGTGGTCCTGGAGGTACATGGCCGTGTTCTTGTGCTGCGG
>DATLVW010000749.1:0-8532 GCA_035577085.1 Thermoanaerobaculia bacterium | reverse complement strand
AGGACGGTGGCGCGGATCGTTCCGTTCGGAACGCCGAGCTCTTTCTGCGCGCGGACGAACACATCGTTCCAGAGCCGCGCCTCGAGGTGCGACTCCATCTTCGGCAGGTAAAAGTACGGACCGGTTCCGCGCGCGACCGCTTCCTTCGCGTTGTGAAAGAAGTAGAGGCCCAAGTCGAAGAGGCTTGCCGACACCGGCTCGCCATCGACGAGGAGGTGCTTCTCGGGTAAGTGCCAGCCGCGCGGCCGCACCACGAGCGTGGCGGTCTTTTCGTGGAGCACGTATTGCTTCGCTCCGGCCGTGAACGAGATCGTGCGCCGCACCGCATCGCGAAGGTTGAGCTGTCCTTCAATGTTGTTCGCCCACGACGGCGCGTTGGCGTCTTCGAAGTCGGCCATGAACACGCTCGCGCCGCAGTTGAGGGCGTTGATGATCATCTTCCGGTCGACTGGCCCGGTGATCTCGACACGGCGATCCTGCAAGTCCGCGGGAATCGGAGCGACGGTCCATTCGCGATCGCGAATCTCTTGCGTCTCCTGCAGAAAGCCGGGAAGCTCGCCCGCGTCGATGCGCTGCTTCCGCGCTCCGCGCCGCGCCAGGAGCTCGAGGCGCCGCGGATTGAACTCGCGATGCAGTCCGGCCACGAATGCGAGTGCTTCCGGCGTCAGGATCTCCGACCATTCGGGGCGCACGTCGCCGCGAACATCGATTCCCGCTCCAACTTCGATCACTGCCGTCGTCATGGTGTAAAGTAGTTGAGCACGGAATGGGCCAAGTTGATACCCATCTGTATGTTACGCAGTAAAGAGTTGTGAAGTCACCGCCGTAAAGTTGTCAACGGTTGTAAAGAAACGTGAGCGTCGTTCAGGCAGCACTCGTGACAGTCCAACCACCGTGCCAGTTCAGGAGATCTCCATGAGCACCCTCGGCACCAAAGTCCGCTCCATCCGCCGTCGCGAACGGATCACGCAGGCGGACCTCGCGGCGAAGCTCGAGATCTCGCCGAGCTATCTCAACCTCATCGAGCACAATCAGCGGCCGCTTCCCGCGCATCTTCTCGTGAAGGTCGCGCAGGTGCTGAAGGTCGAGCTCAACTCGTTCGCCGACGACGATCACTCCCGTCTGGCCGGCGATCTTCAGGAAGCATTCGGCGATCCGATGTTCGAAGAGCACGCCGTCACCACCGTCGACATGCGCGATCTTGCCGAACATCCCGCCACCGCCCGGGCGGTGCTGGCGCTGTATCAGGCCTACCGCTCCACGGTGGAGTCGACGCGCGCACTGGCCAGCAAGGTCTACGACGGCCAGGACTTTCACGGCATCGATCCGGCCCACCTTCCCTCGGAGGAGGTGTCGGATGTTCTGCAGCACAACGTCAACTACTTCCCCGAGCTCGAAGCAGCGGCGGAGGAAGTTGGCGGACGCGCGCTGCCGAATCGCTCCGACGTTAATCGCTCGCTGACGCAGTACCTGCGCGAGAAACATCGCATCGAAGTGGCGGTCGTACCGGTCGGCCGCGACCGCACGGCCACGCGGCGCTACGATCCGGAGCGGCGTGTGCTCTCGCTCTCCGCGGTGCTCCCGCCGTGGAGCCGGCAGTTCCAACTCGCGCACCAACTGGCGCTCATCGAAGCGGTGCCGCTGCTCGATTCCATCGTCGAGCGCTCCAAAGACTTTCTGACGACGCCGGAGTCGGCGAAGCTCTGCCGCATCGCGCTGGCCAGCTACTTCGCCGCCGCGCTGCTGATGCCGTACGACGAGTTCCTGTCGATCAGCGAGCAGGTTCGCTACGACATCGAGCTGCTCCAGCATCACTACACGGCGAGCTGGGAGCAGGTCTGCCACCGCCTCACCACTCTCCGCAACCCTTCCCGGCTCGGCGTCCCCTTTCACTTCGTCCGCGTCGACATCGCCGGCAACATCTCCAAGCGCTTCAGCGGCACCGGCATCCGCTTCGCGCGCTTCTCAGGCTCGTGCCCGCGATGGGATGTTCACGCGGCATTCCTGACGCCGGGAAGGATCCGGACGCAGCTCTCGAAGATGCCCGACGGCACCGCGTACTTTTGCGTCGCGCGGACCATCCGCAAGAGTTTCGGCTACGCGACCGGCGATGCATTGATGGCGGTCGGCATCGGCTGCCCGGTCAGCGACGCGCGCAAACTCGTCTACGCCGACGGCTACGATCTCGATAACCTCGATGCGGCCGTCCCGATCGGAACGACCTGCCGTCTCTGCGAACGCCTCGACTGCGAGCAGCGCGCCTTCCCGCCCCTGCAGCACGGCTTCACGATCGACGAAAACGTCCGCGGCGCCTCCTTCTACGCCCCCGCCGAAGGAGTGCGGGCGTCTCGCCCGCAGGCACTCGGGCGTCCCCGCCCGAGTGCGAAAGCAGAATCGACAAAACGAAAATCGTAACTACTGAACCGCCACTTCCTTCGCGCAGTACTGGTTGAACGCCGCCGCCAGCTCCGACGCGATGTCGTGCGCCGCGCGTCCCTCGATCTGATGCCGCTCCACCATCTTCACCAGCTCGCCGTCGCGGAACAACGCGATCGACGGCGACGATGGCCGGTAACCGACGAAGTAGTCACGGGCCCGGTTCGTCGCATCGCGGTCATTGCCCGCGAAGACCGTGATCATCTTGTCGGGCTTCACCTCGTTCTCGAGCGAGAGCGCAATCGCGGGACGGGCCACGCCGGCAGCGCATCCGCACACCGAGTTCACGACCACGAGCACCGTGCCCTTCTTCTCCTGCATCACCGCATCCACTTCCTGCGGCGTGCGTGTTTCCTGAAATCCGAGCTGCGTCAGCTCCTGGCGCATCGGACCAGCAATCCGTTCGTCGTACATTGGTTCTCCTCCGGTGTCTGAAAAGCGAAATCGTACCGTGAAAATTCGGGGGTGGGGAGTGGGGCGTGGGTGTGAGCGGAACACACTTGTCGGAAGTGTCACCCTCACGGTCATAAGGATGACAGATGCGGCGTGTCTACTTCGATGCCAGGCTCTTCCTCACCCGATCGCGATACTCCTTTGCCTTTGCCACCGCTGCCGGCACATCGACCGTCAATACCTTGCGGTTGCGCATCAGGACTTTTCCGTCGCAGATCGTCGTGACGACGGAGTTGCCGGACGCGGCGTACACGATTGCCGACTCGACGGCGTATACCGGCTGGGTCTTCGGCTGCTGCAGATCGATGACGATGACGTCGGCGCGCTTGCCAGCTTCGAGCGTACCGATGCGGTCTTCCATGCCCAGGACTTTGGCGCCGCCGATGGTGGCCATTTCGAGGACGTCGCGGGCGCTGAGGGCCTTCGGATCGCCGAGCGTGATCTTCTGCAGACGCGCGGCGCTGGCGGCTTCTTCGACCATGTCGAGATTGTTGTTCGACCCGGCTGGACCGTCGGTGCCGAGGCCGACGGAAACGCCGGCTTTGCGCATGTCGACTACGTGGGCGACGCCGGAGGCGAGCATCATGTTGCTCTCGGGGCAGTGCGCCACGCCGACGCGTTTCTTCGCAAGGGTTTGAATGTCATCAGGCGTGAGCCAGACGCCATGCGCGGCGATGACGTCGTGCCCGAGGAAGCCGATCGAGTCGAGGTAGGCAGCGGGGGAGAGGCCGCTGGTGTTGTCCTTGATCTGCGCGGCCTCATTCTTTGTTTCTGCAACGTGGATGAGAATCGGCGCGTGGAGCTCCGTTGCCAGCGCACGGACTTGTTCGAGGTGCGCGCGCGATACGGTGTACGGCGAATGCGGCGCGAGGGCGGCGGTAATGAGCCGGTCGCCGCGCCAGTGCGTGACGAACTCCCGGACGTACGCGATGGCTGCGTCCCAGGTCTTGTTGTCGGCGACCGGGAAGTCGATCATCGTCTCGCCAACGACAGCCCTCAGCCCCGCCTTCTTCGCCTCGGCTGCGATGTCGCTCTCGAAGTAGTACATGTCGGTGAAGGTGGTCGTTCCCGACGCGATCATCTCCGCGGCCGCGAGCCGCGTTCCCCATCTCACGAAATCGCGGTCGACGTTCTTGGCCTCGGCAGGAAAGATGAAGTGCTGCAGCCAGTCCATGAGATCGCGGTCATCGGCGATCCCGCGGAAGAGCGTCATCGGCACATGCGTGTGCGCGTTGACGAAGCCGGGAAGGATGGCCGAGCCGCGCGCGTGGATCGTGTCCGTTCCAGCGAAGCGTTTGGCGATGTCAGCGGATGAGCCGACCGCAACGATGTCGCCTTTGTCGATGGCGACGGCGCCGTCGTCGATGTTCGGGCCGGCCATCGTGATGACGGTGCCGCCGGTGACGATGAGGTCGACCTTGCGCGCCGCTGCGGCAGCGCTGATCGTGGTCAGAAGAATGAGGAAAGCAAACGATAGGCGTCGGAGCATGTCCGCGGACGTTAACGCAAAGAGCGCGAGCGTACAATTGACGTCATGAAAGCGAGGAGCCTCGCGAAGGCGACGTACGAGGATCTGCTGAAGGTCCCTGAGAACCTCGTGGCCGAGTTGATCGATGGGGAGCTGTACGCGTGGCCAAGGCCCGCCGGACCGCATGCCCGTTTCTCATCGGTGCTTGGAATGGAGATCGGACCACCGTACGACCGCGGACGCGGCGGTCCCGGCGGCTGGTGGATCCTCGATGAGCCGGAGCTTCACCTC
Organism: Thermoanaerobaculia bacterium; assembly: GCA_035577085.1. GTDB lineage: Bacteria > Acidobacteriota > Thermoanaerobaculia > Gp7-AA8 > Gp7-AA8 > JADGNZ01. The sequence goes on along the minus strand of DATLVW010000749.1, from coordinate 3,884 downwards.
GGCGAAAACGTGCTCGTCCCCGATCTTGCCGGTTGGCGCCGCGAGCGCATGCCGGAGATTCCGCATGACCACCGTTTCATCATCGAGCCGGATTGGGTATGCGAAGTGATCTCGCCTTCGACCGTTCGCGTTGACCGCGGCAAGAAGGTATTCATCTACGCCAGGCATGACGTGCCGTGGCTTTGGTTTGTCGATCCCGAACCGCGGATGCTCGAAGTGTTGCAACTAGCCGGCGATGTGTACTCACTGATGCACGTGTTTACTGGCGATGACGTCGTCCGCGCAGATCCCTTTCCCGCCGCCGAGATCGATCTCGCTTCGATCTGGGGTCCGACGGAAGAATGAACCACAGAGACTCAGAGAGCACTGAGGCTACGGCCATTCCTTCCTCTGTGTCCTCTGTGTCTCTGTGGTTCAGGCTTTGGTGACTAGACTCGAGCCATCGCCATATGCCCACCCGCGCCGACTTTCAGCTTGTCGCTTCGGCCCGAAAAGAAGCGGCGGTTCAGCGCATCGCCGTCGAAGTCCTCGGCGTTGCTGAATCCGAGCTCGTGCAGATGACGCAATAGCTCTTCCGGATCGAAGAACGTCTTCCACGGCTCTCCTGCGGCGGCGACGCGTTTGGCCATTTTGTGGAAGACGAGCCGGCTCATCCAACTGAGCGATTCCGGCGGGACGCTGTAGTCGAAGACGACTGCAGTACCGGCCGGCAATGCCGCGATGAACGAGAGCGTCTGATCGATCGCCGGCCGTTCGAGATACGGCACCACGCCGAGCCACGCAAAGAACGCCGGCGCTGCCGCATCGAAGCCCGCATTCCGAAGGGCCACGTCGAGCGCCATCGTTGCGAAATCGATCGACACGAACGTGAGCGACGGAGGAATCGTGATCTCGCCACTCACGAGCCGCTCCCGTTTCGTCGCCTGCGTGGCCGGATGATCGACTTCGAAGACGCGCAGCGCCGGATACGGATTGCGGTAAGCAAAGGTATCGAAGCCCGCGCCGAGGACGACGTACTGCTGCACGCCGCGCCCGACGGCCTCGCGCAACGCATCCTCGGCGAACCGGCTGCGCATGGCGAAGAAGGCGCGCAGATACGGCGCAATCGGCGACGAATCGTGCGTTGGCGGACGCTCCCGCAACTCCCGCGCAACCTCGGGACGGATGATGCGCAGCGCTAGCGGATCCTCGAAGACGAGAGGCCGGTCACGCACCTGATGCGCCGCGCGCCGCTCCGCAACCCGATCCGCCGTCCGGCTTGCCTGCCCCTCCTGCATGTTCCGATTGTACGGATTCTTCGATCTGCTACGCTTCTCTCATGCTCGTCCCAACTCCTCCCGATCGAATGGTCGACGCGCAGGGGCGCCCCTATTTTCTCTGGGACGTCGACATGACACTCGACGAGCTCACGCGCCAGTTGGCGGAGGCCGATCTCCCCGTTCGCGCCTACCTGACCGGAAAGGTCATGCGCCAGGCGAAGCCCGACGACGCCCTGCAGTTCATATCCGCGCAACAGATGGCCGACCTGTGGCCACACCTCGAAAAATACCTCGGCAAAACGCGCGAGTTCTGGAGTTGGCTGCTCGAGGAGTGGAAACGTCGCGGAAAGGTCAGGGGGTAGTCTCGGGCCAAGAATTCCTCGCGATTTGCTCGTCTTCAAGCCAGTGCAGGGCTACAATAAGTCCTTCTCAAATCTGGAGGACGAATGGCGGACGCGCAACCTGAAGCAGTGCGCTCGGTAGCGATCTCGGTCTGGGACCCTTCAGGCGACCAACTAATCGCCGTTGCCACACTAGTCGAACCCGCATTTGCGGTGACTCTAGCCGGAGTCCTTTCGCCAACGTCGATCTACAGGGTCGCGTTTGCAGCGGATACCTTCAGAAGTTCCACCGCATCTATGGACGACGAGTTACCAGCCTTGAATCTCGTCGCGCTGAAGCTGAGCGAGGTTAGGGCCGCTCTCCCTCTCGGCGAACTCGTCGTCGGGCCGTGCGTCAGCATTTGGCCGGCATTTGAAGGGATCGATGTTCAGCAAGGGCGGATCTCCCAAAGCGGTGCTGAATTCATTGCGCAATTCGATCACGCAGCAGAGACGCCGCCGAAGGGCGGTTCGCCGATCGTCGTGGAAGGAAAGCTCGTCGGAGTCCTCGGCTCGGATGCGCGGACAGTGATTCCAGCAAGACTCATCGCCGCCGCACTCCATCCGCGGGAAATGCCTGACGAACAACTTTTCTCGCTCCTCGACGGTTCGGCGCGGCGTGCGCTCGCGCATGCGAGCGGTATGGCACTCAAAGGAACGGTGCACGCGGAGCATCTCGTCCTGGGGCTTTTTGAGAACCCCGATGGCAGCACACGCCGCCTTGTGACTTCGCGCGGCATTGACGAGCCGGCTCTTCGAAAGGCTCTGACCGACGCGGTCAAGAGTATTTCGCCCAGCGAAAACGGCTACCAGCTCATGCGGCTCGCGGCGCTTCCAAACCTTTCAAAGCACGTCCGCCAAGCGTTTCAAATCGCCGCGGCCACCGCACAAGCCAACGGCGAGTCCCGAATCCGGGGCCGTCACCTTTTTTACGGCATGCTCTCTGTGAAGGTCTGCTCGGTCGCGAAAGCTCTCGCGACTCTCAAGATTACGCCCGCCGACGTCCAGCTGAAGGACAAAACTCGAATCACCGGGTACGCCTCAGACGTCTCCGATGGCACCGACCGCCTCGGGATTGAGCGGGAGGCACGTGTATTCGCTGCCGTGCTCGGAGCGAGTAAAGTCGAACCTCCGATTGCGGTCGGACTACTGGGTACATGGGGAAGCGGGAAGAGCTTTTTCATGCACGAGTTGAAGCGGCAATTTGTAAATGTTGAAAGCCGCGGCCGTTCTGGGGACGAGGAGTCATGCTCGAACATCGTTCAGATCTGGTTCAACGCTTGGCACTACATCGACTCGAACCTGTGGGCCAGTCTCACCTCGACAATCTTCGACGCCCTCGACGAGGAGCTGACTATCCGCGCTGGCGCTCTTACCGATGCCGAAAGCAGCGCGGACAAAAAGGCTACATTGGAGGCCGACAAAGCGCGCCTGCAGTCGGAGCGCGAAGCAGCTGGAAGAGACCGCAGCGCAGCCGAGGCGGAGTTGCAGGCGATCGCGGATACGCGACACGACCTCGAAGATGACGACGAAGTAGCGCGGCGCGCCGGCGTTTCCCGTATCGGCAGCGCCGCGGTAGAAGCTGTCGGCAAGAATCCAGAGGTGCAGCAGATCGCCGCAGAGGCGACCAATGCTGCCGCCAAGTTTGCAAAGGATTACGGGCTTGACCGGGAGACAGTCGAGTCGATGCGCGGAACGGCGGGCAAGCTTTACGGGCTCTTTCAAGTTGTCAGGAAAAAAAGGGGCCTGTGGACCTGGCTCCTGCTCGGAGGAATCGTTCTCGGCTCCCTTGCCCTTGCGCTTATCCCGCAACTCAAACAGCTCATCCGCTACACCGGCTCCATTAGCTTGGTCGGAGCCGCCGGAAGTGTCGTTTGGCTCCTGGCTCTGGTGAAGAAATATCTGCCGGCTGTCAATGAGGTCGTCAAGCGCGTCGACGCGTTCTTCCTCGCGAAAGACGAACTTGTCGGAAAACTGCGCAAGGATCAACTCAAGGATCTCGACATGCGCGGCAAGGAGGCCACCGAACGTTTGTCTCAGGCCAAAGCGCGCGAGCAAGAAGCGGAAAAAGAGCTGCGGTTGAAAGAGCGCGATCTCATGGAACTGAGGCCGATGCAACAAATGAAGAGCTTCGTCCGCGAACGACGCGACAGCACCGACTACACGCAACACCTCGGCGTGATTGCCCACGCGCACGAAGACTTCGACCGGCTCAGTCGCCACCTCGCTACGGTTCGCAAACAAG
>DATLVW010000748.1:0-7615 GCA_035577085.1 Thermoanaerobaculia bacterium | reverse complement strand
TGACAGCGAACGAGTGGGCCGCGATAATGAGCGGTGCGACGTGTACGATTCAGGGCACGAACGCGGGCGGATCGTGAGGGAGCGACATCATGAATCCAACCCCCGAGCAACGCGCCCTTGTCGCCGCGGAGATTCGCGAAGCTGCAACGGTCGCGTGGCTGGAGGCGATTCGATCCAACGGAACTCAGGAGCTTGCGACGCCTACGAAGCAAGCGATCTTCGAGACCGGGTTCTTGAAGGGCGTGACTTGGGCGCTCAAAGCTAGTCGGATTTCTGATGTGCCAAAACTGCGTCAAGACGGCGATAAGAACGATCTTCCTTCCGGCGACTGACATGCCCGGCCTCGCCATTCAGCCCATTGAGTGGTCAGCGGCGGACGCAGAGTTCTGGAAGGCCTGCGGTATATTCGAGGAGTTTTGTCGCGCCGAGTTGCGGCGCGTCGAAATGGAGATGTTCGATGGCCGACGAGCAGCAGCCGACCCTCTTCGGTCTCCCGGTCCACTTCACGGAGAAGTTGCCGCCGATGGGCGGAATCCAATTCGTTCCGGCGGACCCTGACGCATACGTCGTGCTCAGCATCGAGTGCAAAACGTGCGGATGGGGCGGGACGTTTCTTGCAGAGAACGCGCCGAAGGTCTGCCCGCGATGCGTCGCGGAGTTGAATTGAGGTAACGTGATGGCGAACTGCAACTGCGACCACAAACGCAACTGCCCTGGCTGGCTCTCCATCCTCGCCATCTGGCTTGTGCTCTGGGGCCACTGCGACAGCATTAAGACGCTCGAAAAGGCCGAGAAAGCACGCGCAGAAGCTGAGGCGAAGACAGGGGCAACGCACCGGGAGTGAAGATGGCGGAGCACTGCTGGCACTATGTCGGCTCGGACGAGATGTTCCCGTCCTGGGGAGAGCTTCATCGTCAGACATGCTGTCGCTGTGGTGAGAATCGCGTCATTGAGCGTCGCATCGTCCACGGCCGCCGCGTCTTCCACGGCCCGCACTGGCAACCCGTGCTACGCATCGAGGAGAAGGAGTTGCCCTGGTACAACGGAATGCCATCTGCGGAGTGCGAAGGCCCGGACCCGCCGGAAGGACCAATCAACACAGAGGCCATTCCGACGGGTTTCACGATCGCAGAGGCGGAAGCCCTCATCCGTCGCCTGGCCGCCGCATACAACGGCGAGGACGACGTTCACGAGATCGGCCGGCTTGCGGACGAGTGGGTGAAGCGTAATCCGGAGCCGAAGCCATGACGGTGCCTTGGATGACGCCGACGGTTCGGGTGATCGCTCAGACGATCTGGGATCAACAGCGATGGTGCGACCTGCCCGTCCTGGCGGATGCAGCGGAAGAGGCTGGCTATGCCCACAGCGTAGTGCTTAGCCGCATGCGGGACGGAGAGACTGCGACGCTTGGTCGGTTCCTGGGCGATGGTGGGGCTTTGCTACCCATTCGAGACCTGCGACGCATTCGGGCGGGCTGATACCCAATCGTCCTGGGCGCAACGCGGCTGGCTAGGCAATGGACTACATGGTCATTTCGGCTGGCCCGCAGCCGGACGCATTCAGTTTCTCATTCTCTTCGTCGCGGCACGCATGAGCGTACTCGGCAAGGACAGTCGTGACGATTATGGATGGCCATCCAGGTCGCGGCTTCGCTTGCGGAATGGCCCGATCAAGCTCATCGGCGAGCCTTTCTAAATAGCGGACCGGCAGTTCTCGTACACGATCAAGCCTATCATCCTTCAAGAGATGTCCCCCCGTTAGCGTCTCATACCGACATTGAATGCGGCTCTCGATGATGTGAGACTTCTCCGCCTCTTCTGCGGTGCGCGCTTTCATTGATTGACCCTCACGAGAAGCTTTCTCGGACTGACCTCGCTTCGGCTTCTTCGTTGCGATTAGTTCTTCCGGTGCGACATCCATCGCTTTCGCGAACCGGCGCAGCATCGAGAGTCGGGGATCGGCAGTCTTGTTGAGGAATTGCCAAGCCGCCTTACGTGCGACATCTCCTTCATAACCCATCGCTTGCCCGAGTTCGTCCAGGGACTTCCCAGACTTCTCGAACAGCTTCCGTGCCTTCAGCATGGCCTGGTCGGTTGCGTCTTTCGCCATGCCGATAGTCTATCGAGAAATAGACGTTCCATCAAGGTTGCTAGCGGCGAATCGCGCGGAAATACGCATCTGCCCAAGTCGCATCGAGTACCTATTCATTTGGCCATGTTTCACGAACGCGAATCGTCCTCTGAATTTATTCTCTGAAATGACTTGCGGAAGCGGGAGCAGATCAGTAAGGTACACAAAAGGAAAGCTCTCCATAAGTCAGCTGGTGCAGCTGACTTATGGAGAGCTTGTTGAAGTCGGTGCGATCCTGCCTCATGGCTCTAAATCAAGAGACAGGATCGCGTTGGAAGCCGCAAGCGGATGGCTCTATCGCCTTCCCGCCCGTGGCATTTTCATTTTACAGACGGTCCAGGAACCGTCAATAGCTCGGGGTGCGTCATGGAGCAAAAGAACCCGCTCGTCATTCTGACCACGTGGATCGTTAACTATGAGCAGCATGAAGAGCAACTTCAAACGCAACTTGTAGCGGCGAGAACGCACGTGGCAATGCTAGAAGGCAACCTGGCCACGACTCAACGCTGGTTGGCAAAATTCAGAGACCTACTCGCGATTCTTGAGTCAACCAACAACGAGTCCATCGCCATCCTTGAGCGTGATGCTGACGCTACATTCAAGGTTGCGGGAACACACTTCGAGCGGATTGAAGCATTTCTGCTTGCGAAGAAGAACGAGCCACGGACCGTCGCTGAAATTGAGGCCGGAACGAATATCGCTAGGTCTTCGATTTCTGCCGTATTGTACAGGACGCACAGCGAACTGTTTCAGGCGAAGTTCATCTCTGGCCAACGCGGGAAGGTTTGGTCTCTGCGAAACCCGGCCGCCAGTATGCCTCCACCTCCCGATCCTAGTCTAGATCCGCCACCTGACCCGGTGCTTGATCTGGTGGGGATGGACGAGCCAGACTGGGTGCCAGATCCAGAGGTTGAGGACATTCCGTTTTGAGTTTGGTCAGTAAACGGGTTCGGCCGGCAGCGTCTGGTACACGCCCCGGCCGTGGGAACCCGAACTGCTAGCCGAAAAGGTATCGCCATGTTCGGACACACGCAGTCTGGCTCCATCTTTATTTTAGCTCGCGCCCCACCGACGTCAAATCAAACGGAAGCCCGGCAAGGGCGAGCTCTATGCTGCGCCCCTGCCGGGCTGGGTTTCCTCGTCCTTTTCGGACGAACCGCAACAACCACGATGCGGACGTGGCGGAAGTAGCAGACGCGCCGACTACGGAAGCCGGTGGGCCTCAACCGTTGACCGCGGTGGCCCGAATGGATGCAAGTTCCTCCGTTCGCATCAGGCCGATTCTTCTCTCAACCGGCACGGTGGAGCCCGTGCCGACCGGAAGTTCGCCTGTGGCATCACGGTGATGCCAAGAGTACGTGGCGGGCCGGCCGGTGTCAACCGCTCCAGAGGAATTTCGACTATGGCATTTTCAGAAGATACGAAAGGTCGGGCGTTCCGCAGGGCCGGCGGCAGGTGTGAATGCACTCGCATCTCGCACAGGCACCCGGGCGGCAGATGCAATGCAGTGCTCACGCCGGGCAACTGGCACGCGCATCATCGCACTGCCGTTGACGCTGGCGGGGACGACAGCCTGTCCAACTGTGAGGCGCTCTGCATTCCGTGCCATCAGAACACGGGAACCTACGGCGCCGGGTCGTCGTGATGAAGTCCATTAACAGATGTCCGTTGAACGGCCTCTGTTAGTTTCTGGATATGCTGGTGGGGCACTCGCAGATAACCCGTAGGGGTGTCCCCACCAGCATACCATTCAACACTTAGGGAATAGGAAATGTCATCTAAATGCTTGTCTTGGCCGAGCGCCGTCGACAATCGCCGAACAAAATCGCCCAACTCTTGCCACTCGTTGCCCATAACGAACGCAACGTAGGCGTCGCGGCTATTGTCGCCTTGGCAACTGCTGACCGTGACGACCTCGGATATGGCGTTCAGAGCTTCAACTAGAGGAGCAATCTCAGAATCAACCTGGGCGTTGACCTTGACGAATACCTGCTCGTGCGACATGGCGAAGCCTCTGCTTACGACCACAATACCCATTTGACATTGTGGCAAATGCTGCGCCAGTAGTTAGCATAGCGGACCGATGTAGGCAAGTCCAGAAGATGGAAAGAATGTCTATTGTGATATTGACATTCTCCTCCCGTATGTCTATACTGTTATAGACACAAAGGGAGAAGTAGTCATGAGTCCTCGCGAAGAACGTGGCCTGATCATCGCAGCAACCTGTCGCCTCAATCGGCAAGACGACGGCACCTGGCTTGTGCCGAGCCAGACGAACCGGGAAACGGTCGCGTATCGGGTCAACCTGGAAGCGAAGACTTGCACTTGCCCGGACCATGTTGAAGGCGGGTTCACCTGCAAGCACTACCATGCGGCGTCCATCGTTCACCAGCGGGACGTTCTCCCGGACGGCACGGTCATTGAGACGAAGAGCATCACCCTGACGCAGAAGACGGTCTACAAGCAAGACTGGCCCGCGTATAACGTCGCGCAGGCGACGGAGAAGCGCCGGGTTCGCGTTCTCCTGAACGAACTTTGCCGCAACCTTCCGGACCGGGAACGCGATTCCAGCAAGCCCGGCCCGAAGCCGCACTTGACCCGCGACGTGGTGTTCGCGATGGCCTATAAGGTCTATTGCGGTCTCAGTTCGCGGCGGTTCTCAACCGACCTGCTGGAGGCTCACGAGAAGGGCTTCGTCACGAAGCCGATTCCTGGCATGAAGGTGGCTCACTTCTTTGAAGACCCGTACTTCACGCCGATCCTGAAAGAGTTGATCGCTCAGAGCGCGCTGCCTTTGCGGTCTGTTGAACGAGAGTTCGCCATCGACTCCAGCGGCTTCGGGAGCACGCGGTACGAGAAGTGGTACGACCAGAAGTATGGCGTCACGCGGACGAAGTGCGTGTGGGTCAAGACGCACATTGCTTGCGGCGTCAAGACAAACGTCGTCACGGCGGTTCGCATCCTGGACAAGGACGCTGGCGATAGCCCACAGTTCGTCCCGCTCGTCAAGGAAACCCGCAAGGGCTTCGAGATCGACGAAGTGAGCGCGGACAAGGCATATGCTTCGCTGGAGAACTTCGAGGAAGTGGCCGGATGCGGTGGGCAGGGATTCATCGCCTTCAAGTCGAATCACACGGGCGGCGTCGGTGGGATGTTCGAGAAGGCGTTCCACTACTTCCAGTTCAACCAGGAAGAGTACATGGCCCACTACCACAAGCGAAGCAACGTCGAATCGACCTTCTCGGCCATCAAGCGGAAGTTTGGCGATTCGGTCGTGAGCAAGACCGACACGGCAATGACGAACGAAGTGCTCTGCAAGATTCTGTGCCACAACCTGACGTGCCTGATTCAGGAGCAAGAGACGCTTGGCATCACGCCGGTTTTCTGGAAGGATGAGGGCCAACAGGAAGGCGACGGCCCGGCCGTTCTGCCGATGCTTCCGATGAAACGCATTTGATACAATTGCTACGCATTCAGTCGCTTATAGGTGAATGCGTAGCAAAGCCGGGCGTCGCGGTGGATGACTGGTTTAAAAATGCGTCGCTGCGGCGGACAGTTCTGCAAGATCCCGATGTGCCGCGGTACTGCGCTGGCTGGCTCGGCATTGACAAACGCAGCGTCAGCATTCGCTGGTACGGACCTACGCTCGGCTTCGGCAAGACGCCTGAAGAGGCGATGCTCGATTGTTTGAAGAAAGCCGACCTCGACAAGCCCGTTCTCCGCTGTTGAAAGGGTTGACGACCACGTCCTGTCGCGATATTCTCTCTGCTATGCCGGGGTGGAGAAGCAGCCATCTCGCCGGGCCCATAACTCGGAGACCGCAAGTGCGAATCTTGCCCCCGGTACTCCTGGTGTTGCAAAACAACCTGTAGCGCGTGTGTTCGACTCGCCCAAAAGATCGGCCGCAAAACCACGATCCAGCCTCTTGACCACCATGCGATGAACGGCCCATGAGCCCGGCGAATGCCGGGCTCTTTCTTTTCCGCTCGCTCCCCGCGCAACTTTGACGCCTTCCGGCTGACGTGACTACGCTCGCGTCATGGTTGCAACGGCCATCGCGATTCCCCCTGTCATCCTGGCACGCAAGCGGCTCTGGCAGGCGAGCTACGTCCCGCCGGACACGCATCGGCGGTTCGCGTTCCCGCATCCGCGACTCAAGGACAAGCTGGCCTTTTCTGCCCCAGGCGGCGAGGTCCTCGCTGATCGAGCCGACGATGGCCGCATGATGATCCCCGCGATCATCAGCACGATCCAGCGGGACCGCGTCGGTGACGAGGTTGTGCCGGAAGGTTGCCGGCTGGACGCCTATCGCCGGAATCCGGTGGTCTTCTTCGCGCACCAGGACCTGCCGATCCCGGTCGGACTCGCCGAGACGCCGAACGGCGAGCTGGCCGTGCGCATCGTCGCTGGCAAGCACGTCGAGGCTGACTGCTACTTCCACCAGTCGAGCAAGGAAGGCCCGCAGTTCTACGTGCTCGTGCGCGATGGCATCATTCGCAGCACGTCGATCGGTTTTAACCCGACGGAAGAGCCGGAAAAACTCGGCGAAATCGAGGGCAACCTCTACGCTGGCTACCGGTTCACCGGGTGGGAATTGCTGGAATTTTCGTGGGTTGGCGTGCCCGCGAATCCCTACTGCGGCCGCGTCCGCCAGCTCCTGTCCGCGGGCAAGATCGCGGGCGAACCCATTAGCCCCATGCTCCGCAAGTCGCTGGAGCCGCTCTCCGAGGCGGCGCCGATCTGGGAGCCGAGCGGCTTTGTGCAGACGGTCAAGAGCGGCGACGGTCGCGAGGCGGAAGCTCAGCGTGCGGCCTTCGAGCAGCAGTTTGAACACCACGCTGCTCACCATCCGCCGGCCCGGTCCATCCTGCCAGGGCGGCACGCGGATCGCGTGCTGAACGGCCGGTTGTCGCTCCATCTGCAGCGCTCGGCGCCCGAGACAATCCGCTGGAATCGCTCGCTGTCCAAGGCGTTCGACGTCGAGGTCATGCCGAGCCGGGCCTGCACGGCGGAGTACGATTGGGTCTCCAAGCATATCGGCTGCAAGGTCAAGCACCTTTACCAGAACGGGACAGGCGTGCCGTCTGCCCGCATGGGATCGTTCTTGACCGGCCTCAAGCATGTGCTCAGCGAGCACAAGCTGAATGACGTACGCAACCTCACGTACGATGGCACCGAGCGCCCGCCGCGCTACGAGGTCGTGCAGCTCAATTCGGAGAAGCGAGACGACTTCCTGGTCGACGGCCTAGCGTTCTACACCGCCGCGCATTGCAAGTTCGCCCTGGCGGTTTCTCCCACGTGGGGCGGCCTGATCCTCACGGTCTACACGGACCAGAAGGACAAGGGGTTCAATCAGCAGGTCCTCGACCGCGCCTGGGCGTGGGCGAAGACGAATAACTTCCTCAAGGGCGAGGCCTTCGCTCTGTCCGGCGAGTTCCTGAATCGCACCAGCGAGAGCTGGGACGATGTCTTCCTTGAAGAGGAG
>DATLVW010000747.1:0-4016 GCA_035577085.1 Thermoanaerobaculia bacterium | reverse complement strand
ACTAGGACTGCTCTACTCCGCATTCACTTACTACTGCGGATTCAAGGTGAATAGCGGCGAATACAAGTTAATGGGCCTGGCACCCTATGGGAAGCCGCTTTATGCCGATCGGATCCTCGAGAAGCTGCTCGACCTGAAGGCCGACGGCAGCTTCCGGATGGATATGTCGTATTTCAACTACGGGTCAGGACTCACAATGACAAACGGCCGTTTCGATGCTCTTTTCGGCGGACCGCCGCGCATGCCGGAGAGCGCGCTTCTGCCGAGGCATTTCGATCTGGCTGCGAGCATCCAAGTGGTGACAGAAGAGATCCTGCGACGAATGGCCGGTGAAGCGCATCGGCAGACAGGTTCGAACAATCTCGTCATGGCCGGCGGCGTCGCGCTGAACTGTGTGGCCAACGCCAGGGTGCTGATGGATACGCCGTTTGCAAACATCTGGATTCAGCCGGCGGCGGGGGATGCCGGCGGCGCTCTCGGGGCAGCCCTGTTCGTCTGGTACCAGCTTCTTGACCACCCACGCCATGCCGGCGCTCATGATGCGCAAAAAGGAAGCCTTCTTGGGCCTTCTTTTGAAGACGATGCGATCCGCAACGTTGTTGAAGGCAGTGGAATCGCAGCGCGGCATATTGAGGACGAGGAAGAACTTCTCGAAATCGTCTCGGCGCTACTCGCCGATGAGCGCGTGATCGGTTGGTTCCAGGGGCGCATGGAGTTTGGACCTCGCGCACTGGGCTCAAGGAGCATTCTGGCAGACGCGCGCTCGCCTGCCATGCAGGCGAAGTTGAACCTGAAAATCAAGTTCCGCGAGAGTTTCCGCCCCTTCGCGCCGATCATTCTCGCTGAAGAGGCTGGCCGCTGGTTCGACCTTCCGAAATGCGCCGAGAGCCCCTACATGCTGCTCACCGCGCCCGTCGCCAATGCACACCGCCGCGTCCTTACTCCGGAGGAAACAGCGACGATGGAAAGCGACCCCGATCTCAGGCACCGTGTCAACATCGCCCGATCGACGATTCCCGCTGCGACACATGTCGACTACTCGGCCCGCTTGCAGACCATCGATCAGCATCGCAACCCGCGGCTGCACCGGCTGCTCGAGGCTTTTCTCGGGAGAACGGGCTGCCCGGTTCTCGTCAATACCAGCTTCAACGTGCGTGGCGAACCGATCGTATGCACTCCTTTCGACGCACTGCAATGCTTTCTAGCCACAGGTATCGATGCTCTCGTGTTGGGAAACTTTATTCTCGAGAAGAGCGCATCGCAGGCTATGACCGCAGCGGAGCAGGAAACGCACCTCGCGCAATTTCAGCGCGACTGAGAGGATCTGATGAACTGGGATGATCTCGATCTACGACCAAGCGCCAGGAAACTCCGGGACTTTGGTCTCGTGCTTCTGGTCTTCGCTGTTGGCGCAGCGATCTGGCAAGGCGTCGTGCGTGACCGTCACCTGGTCATGCTGCTGATCGGATCCTTCGCGTTCCTGTCCGGCATCGCCGCTCTGCTCCGGCCTGCGCTGTTGTTACCGCTGTATCGCGCCCTGACCGTAGCCACGTTTCCGCTGGGGTGGGTGACCTCACGACTGATTCTGGCAATTGCGTTCTACATGGTATTCTGCCCAATCGGACTGGTCATGCGGTTGATCGGGCGCGACCGCATGCGCCGCCGGTTCGATCGAGAGGCCGGCACCTACTGGGAGCCAAAGACGGTTCCCGATGATCCGGCCAGCTATCTAAGACAATTCTGAGCACCAACGAAATGACAAAGGACTTTCAGCAGATCGCGCACGAGACCCCGGAGGGAAACCTCCTGGTTGAGTGGTGGAGATTCGTTCGCCAGAATCGCAAGTGGTGGTTGCTGCCGATCATCATCGTCGTTTTGTGCATCAGCCTGATGGTCTGGCTGGCGAGCGGGGCGGCCGCTCCCCTCATCTACTCTCTCTTCTGAATTCCGTTGCGGCCTCGGCTTCTCGAACAGTCCCTGGCTCCGTTACTCGCAACGCCCGGCTACTGCACTTCAAACGTGATTTCGCCGGTTACGTTTGTCTTATTCGCCGACGCGGACCATGGGGCGTTATCAGGCCTGAATAACCAGAGCGTTGGCTGACCTTTGACGGCTAAAACGCGACCCCATGAGTCCGCGCCCCCATTGTTGTTGTACATCATGAGATTCTGTACGGTCCGGTAAGGGACGAAGCCTCCGGGAATGGCAATGCGAAGCAGTTGGTCAGGGGTTCCGCCAACGGAGGTGAAGGACAGATTAAACGCCACGACCATCGCTTTCCCGGTCAGAAAGTATTCGTAGGTCGTGACGTCTGTCCTATCAACAGTCCACGTCATCGATCCGCCGGCGGAGAAGTTGCTCGCGGCATAGGGTGGCGAGACCCAGCTCTCGCTCAGGTCAGCAAGTGAGCGCGCTCCAGTGCCGGACCGTCCGGCCGCGGACGTGCCACTTGGTGACAGGCCGCTGTTTGCTTGAATCCGCCGGAGTTGCGCGGCGATGATCTGAGCCACGATGGCGTGACCGCTCGCATTCCAATGAGCGTCGGATTTGAAATAGAGATCCTCCCACCGCGGGACAGCTTTTGCGATCAATGGCCTGAGTCTGATCTGCTGCGTCGCCGGGACGCCGTGATCTTCGAGTATTCGTGACATGCGATTGACAGCCAGATCGGAATCGAAGTGGTGGCCGAAGTGAACCAGAGGCGGACGGTGTCCTTCGGCCAGCGCCCATTCCGTCCGGGATGGCACAAATACGGGAATGAGCTGGACGCCACGGCTTCGAGCCATGGCCGTCACTTGCACTACGGCTGCCTCATAACTGCTATAGGCAGTTTCAAGGGACTGATCTTTGGCGTCATAAAGCGAGTATTCCAGCGTCTCGTAATTCGAACGGTTCCAGCCAACGCCCGTCGTGGTGATCAGCAACGCCGACAACTTCGTGGAGTTGAACCACGCGACAGCACGAAACAGCAACGGGTGCTTCTTTTTGTCGACCACGCGGCGCGACATCCACGAGCCGTCGCTGATGGTGATGAGATGCGGCGGATACAAGACCCAGATCGCCTGCGTCGGATTGACTTCGTCAATGACACGTCTGAATGCCAGGACATGCGTGTCAAACGACATGCCCCACAGGCCGGCGTTGTACCCATCGAGAAGGTGTGCAAAGCTCTTCTCCGGCTCGACTCCCAATCCGTAAGCGAAGCTGTCTCCAAAGACAACGAGCGGCCTGTGCTCGGGATCCTTCTGAAGGACTCCAAGGTATCCCAGTGAGTCGGCGGTGTACCGGACTTGATAGTCAGACGTGCAGAACGTGTAAGAGGAGCCTGGAGCGTACGCTCCAACTACCGAGGTTGAATGCGCCTGGGTCATTCCGTCGACATACGGTTTACATTTCGCAGGCTGTTTCTGCTCGTGAGGCAAGTTCAGAAGACGCAGCAGCCCCTCGGTGACGACGAGAGCCAGAAGCAAGGCAACGACGACCGTCGAGGCTGTAAAAAGCACTCTCTTCATACGGAAATCATACCTTCGGTCGAACCGCGCTGAGAGGCATAAGAAAGTCGATGATCATCTGGACCAGAAGTAGTACACAGGCAGTCCGGCCATGACAAGCAAAAGTCCGGTCACGCTCTCCATCGGCTCGGCGGCGATCTGAACGCCGACGATGACCGCCGAGGCGGCGATGAAGATGATCGGCACGATGGGATAGCCCCATGTCCTGTATGTGGGCGCGTACGCAGCTCTTCTCCGAAGAATGAATAGCCCCGCCGCCATCAGCGCAAAGAAGATCCACTCGGTGTACACGACGCGCGTGAAGAGACTTCGGTAGCTTCCCGTGGCCACGAGCGCCGACGCCCAGACAGCCTGCAGAACGATGGCGATATGCGGCGTCTGGAAACGCGGATGGACGACGCCGATCCAGCGGAAGAGCAGCCCGTCGCGGGCCATGGCGAAGTAGACGCGCGGGCCGGCAAGGATCACGCCGCCGAGCGCGCCTAGGGAGGAGATGATGACGAC
>DATLVW010000746.1:0-14781 GCA_035577085.1 Thermoanaerobaculia bacterium | reverse complement strand
CGGGGATCACGCTGCTCAGTGATCGGGATTGGAGCTACACCTTAACCACTAATGAGGACGCTGGTGGCCGTTGGAGGCGACACACGATGGATCGGATGCGGCTAAGTGCCTGAAATCACACGAGCTGTACTTGGTACGGTGGACGCAGGCAGGCCATCGGGTTCCTCAGCATCATCCCGTCCGACGCGCGGACACTTGCATTCATCCTCGGCTTCATCAACACGCAACACAACGATCGGAGAATGACATGAACCGTCGCCTCACCCTCCTTGCCTCGGCGCTCCTTCTCGTCTCATCGCAGGCTTTCGCAGTTCACCACGAAGTTACAACCGTCGAGGTCGTGCAGGTTCCGGTGTACATCTCCGTGAATGGCCATGCCGTCACGGGCCTGACGAAAGATGACTTCGAGATCTACGTCAACGGCAAGCCGCAGCCAGTCGATTACTTCGACACGATCGACTTCGCGGCGTTGCCCGCTTCGACGACGAGCGATCCGCGGCAGCGGCGGCTCTATCTGCTCACCTTCGATGAGCGCTTCTCCTCTCGCGCCGCATTGCAGCGCGCGCAAAAAGCGGCGCTGCAGTACGTGGACCACGCGCTGCCGGGCGATGTCTTTGGCGTGGCGACGTACACGGGGAACCACGGTCTTCAGTTCGTCGTTCCCTTTACGCGCGACCAGGTTCTTCTGCGTCGTGCATTGCGTGGCCTGAGCAGCGCGCAAGCGGGCGATCCGCTGTTCCTGACCGTGACGACAGGCGGCGGTTCCATGGCCGGCCTGGACACGCCGGGAATGCAGGATGTCGGATTCAGGCGCGAGCTCAGCATACAGCCGCTCCGCTACGCAGTCGAAGACGAGATCCGCGCGCTTAGCGCCGTGGCCGACCGCATGGCAGCCCTTGATGGCCAGAAGCACGTTGTGCTCCTTTCCGGCGGCTTCGATGCTTCGCTCATTCACGGGGTCCAGTCCGTTCATCCGACAACGCACACCGGATACGGGACGTTCGGTCCGACCGGATACGGAACGTTCTCCATGCTTCACGGAGGAACCAACGCGTTCGCCACGCCTTATGAAAATTCAATGAGTCGCGTGCGTTACAACGATGTGGCGGTGACGGGCAATCCGCAGTTGGGCTTTGATCCCCGCCTGGGCGCCTACATGCAAGAGATGTTTGGCCACTTCACGGCAGCCTCTGTCTTCCTCGATGCCATCGCCATCGAAGGTCTGCGGCCGCGACAGAGAGCGATCGATACCGAGGGGCTCTTCGCCCTCACTCACGACACCGGCGGCACATTGGTCGAGCATACGAGCGACATGAACGTAGCCATCCAGGAGCTGACCGACAAGCAGCGCGTCGTCTACGTCCTGGGATTCCGCCCCACCAGCGAACGGAAAACGAACGGCATCCGCGTCAAGGTGCGCAACGCTCCTTCCGGCGCGCGCGTTACGTATCGGCCTTCGTACTCGAACGAGATCTCGCTACCCGCGTCGAATGACGGCCTGCACCTCGCCGACGTCCTGATGAATGACCTGCCACAGACGGGCCTCACGCTTCGCGCCGCTGTGACTCCGTCGGGAAAGCACGCCGTCGTGGACGTCGACATTGCCACGCGCGAGCTGCTGGCACTGAGCGATTCGCAGGATGTCGAAGCCGAGGCGCTGGTCTACGTCTATTCAGGCAACGCGGTCGTGGCCTTCAAAGAGAGGCGGATCACGATCGAGGCAGCGCGCGTCGACCCCGCCAAGCCCGTGCGCCTCTCGGAGAACTTCGAGTTGCCGGATGGTCACTACGCGGCGAAGGTACTCGTTCGCTTCGGTGATCAGATCGGGTTTGTGCGGTCTGATTTCGTGGTTGGGCAGTGAAAAGCCGTTCACCACAGAGGCGCAAAGGACACGGAGAAACCTCTGTGATCTCTGTGTCTCTGTGGTGATCAAAACTCACCGCAAATACCGGCAGAACAACTCTGCGACGGGCCGGACGATGAGACCTCGTGCGCTGAGTGCGAGCGCGTTCGGATGGCTGTCGGTGCAGGCGATGGCGCCGAAGAGACCGGTCGCCTGGATCGTCTCGAATGCACCGTTCGGGAAGACTCCGTGCGTGGCGATGGCGACGAGACGGCCGGCACCAGCGTCGCGATACGCGCGTGCGGCGTTCATCAGCGAGCTACCGGTGCGGATCATGTCGTCGTAGATGACGACCGTCTCGCCGTCGAGCTTCGTGCTGACCGCAGTCACCTCGGTCTCCGCGGGCCCGAGGCGGCGCTTGAAGACGAAGGCGGCCGGAACGCCGAGGCGGTTGGCGAGCGATTCCACCCACTTGGCGCGGCCGGCGTCGGTGGAGCCGAGGATGAAGGAGGCGCCGCCGAGGTCGCGCGCGAGTTGCTCGATGACCGGACGGGCGTAGACATGCACCGGATGCAGGCTTCCTTCGAAATAGTGCGGAAGCCCCTCGGTGTGCAGATCGAGC
Organism: Thermoanaerobaculia bacterium; assembly: GCA_035577085.1. Classification (GTDB taxonomy): domain Bacteria; phylum Acidobacteriota; class Thermoanaerobaculia; order Gp7-AA8; family Gp7-AA8; genus JADGNZ01. The sequence goes on along the minus strand of DATLVW010000746.1, from coordinate 12,316 downwards.
AGCAGGATCTGATTGCCGTTCTTCGCGGGCGGAATCGACGAGAAGATGCGCGCCCGATTCTTGGCCGTCACCGACTCGCCGCTCTTCGATGCCCGGTCCATCGTCGCGCCACCGAACCACGGCACGATCAACGTCAGCGTCTCGGCGCCATTCTCGACGAGCGCACATGCGACGTCGTACAGCTCGAGCATGGCCGCATCGGAGACCGTTCCGCCGATGGCGACGACGTGCTGATCGAGAACGCCCGAGGCAACGCGCAGATAGTGTTCGCCATCCGGGAAGTTGCTCCGCTCGACGACGCCACGCTCAGCGCCGCAGGCGCGCACGAGCGCGTCGGCCATGTAGTCGTAGGCGGCGATGGAGAAGATGAGGGGCAAGGAGTGAGTAGATTAACGGATTCGTGGGGACTACAGAGATCAGAGACAGAAGAGATCAGAGATCAGAGTCTACCGATCGATCTACTAACTCTCTGATCTCTACTCCTCTGATCTCTTATCTCTGATCCCCTGATCTCTGCTTCCCTACTCTTCCATCATCTCTTCAGGGATATCGAAGTTCGTCCAGACGTTCTGCACGTCGTCCTGGTCGTCGAGCATCTCCAGGAGGCGCATCATCTGCTTCGACTTCTGGTCGTCGAGCTTGACCAGGTTGGCCGGGATCTGGCCGATCTTGGCTTCGACCGTAGGAACCTTGTTCTTCTCCAGCGCTGCGCGAACTTGCTCGAACGCGTCGGGCGCCGTGTAGATCTCGTAGATGTCGGCGTCGAGCGTCTGCAGGTCGTCAGCGCCGGCTTCGAGCGCCACTTCCATCAGCCGGTCTTCCGTGGCCGCGCTTTTCTCGACCGCGAAGTAACCCTTGCGCTCGAACTGGAAACGGACCGAGCCGGGCGTTCCCATGTTGCCGCCGCACTTTTCGAAGGCGTGGCGGATCTCGGGAGTGGTCCGGTTCGTGTTGTCGGTCATCGTCTCGACCATGACGGCTACGCCGCCGGGACCGTAACCTTCGTACGTGAGCTCTTCGTAGTTCACGCCTTCGAGCTCACCGGTGCCGCGCTTGATGGCGCGGTCGATGTTGTCTTTCGGCATGTTGCTGGCCTTCGCCTCGGCCACCGCAGCCCGCAGGCGGGGATTGCCGTCGACGTCGCCACCGCCCATGCGCGCGGCAACGGTCATTTCCTTGATGATGCGGGTGAAGATCTTTCCGCGCTTGGCGTCGGCCGCACCTTTCTTGTGTTTGATGGTGCTCCATTTGCTGTGGCCGGACATCGGAATGCTCCTTTGGTTGAGGCGAGACGGGCTTGCGCCACTGGTCTCGAAAAGTTGAGGCGGGGAGTATAGCCGAAGCGCTAAGCTCCCGTCGCGCGCGTTCGAAGAGCTCATGGCCACTCCGGAATTCCCGCTTCGTGTCATCTTCGACGACGGTGAGGTCGAGGAGATCGAGTCCGCTGAGGAACTGATGGAGAGGGTGGAGACGATCGACTCCACCGATCCTGGAAATCGCATCTGGATTCGCGACGTCCTCGATCGCACGGTGTTGCTGCGGATGCGAAATGGGATGGTGGAGGTGTTCGAGGCGGTGTGACGTCTCGAGTGTCGCCGGCGAGCCGCCGGCGGTACAGCCGCCGGGCCGGCGGCGCTACACGCCTTCGGCGTATCCTGTCGCGTGATTTGACGCGTACTACGCGTCACGAAAAGGAGAGAGAGTATGGCTTATGGAGTAGTTCACTTCTTTCCCGGCGGGACCAAAGAGCAGTACGAGGCGTCACTGGCAGCGGTACACCCAGACAGAAGCACCCTCCCGAAAGGGCAGATCTATCACGCGGCAGGCCCCTCGGCGGGCGGATGGACGATCGTAGCGATCCATGACTCGAAAGCGAGTTGGGAAGCGTTTCGTGACAACACGCTCGGTCCGAAGCTTCAGGCCGGCGTAGAAGGCGGCTTCACGAACCCACCTCAGGAGCAGTCCTTCGAGGTGTACAACCTTCAGAAGTGAAGAGACGGGCTGCGGCAGAACAAAAGGGCGGGCCCGAGAGCCCGCCCTTGGTTCATCGATGAAGTGAGCTTATTTCCCTGCTCCTACCGCGCCGCCGCCGAAGTGCACCGGCACGTTCATTTCGCGCAGGAGGTTGTGAGCGCCGTCGACGGCGTCCATGACCCAGAGCATGTAGACCGCGTCGACGTGAATCGAGCGCGTGATGTTCTCGTCGACGACGAAGTCGGATCCGAGCGACTCGTAGGTGCCGTCGAAGAGCAGACCGCACAACTCGCCCTTCGCGTTGAGTGTCGGCGAGCCGGAGTTGCCGCCGGTGGTGTCGACCGTCGATAGGAAGTCGACCGGAACGCCGCCGATCTTCGGATCGACGTAGCCAGCCGTCTTGTTGTTGCGGATGGCGTCGAGCTCCGCTTTCGGGGCGTCGAACTCGCCGGTCCCGGTGTTCTTCGCCAGGACGCCGCCGACCGTGGTCTTCGGTGTGTACATGACGCCGTCGCGTGGGGTGTAGCCCTTCACCTGACCGAAGGTGACGCGTAACGTGCCGTTGGCGTCGGGGTAGAGCCGGCCGCCATTCGAGGCGCGGAGTGCGTCCATGTACATCGGACGGATCTTCGACATCGCGCCGCTGAGCTCCTTCTGGTTGTGCTCGTTCTCGAGGGAGAGCGGCATGATCGCGGCGACGAGGTCGATCATGGAGTCGTTGCGGGCCACGAGCTGCGCGGTCGTCTCATCCTGCATTGCTTTGCGCTGGGCGAGGTCGGCAACTTTGGTGTTCGCGTAGAGCTGATCGAGGAACGGCTCGACGCCGCCTGCTTTGGTGATCGCGGCATCGATCGGCGCGATGCGTTGTCCCGCCGGCAGCTTCTGTGATTCGTTGAGGAAGTAGCGCAGACCGGCGCGGTCGCTGTTCGGCTCGATGCCTTTCTGCGCGCGCGTGATGCCCTCGGTGATGCGCGGCCAATCGCGCTGCTGGAATCCGCCTTCGCGATCGAGATCGGAGGCCTTCGCTTTCTCCATCGAGAGGCGATAGAGCGTGATCGATTGTCCAAGCATCGGCGAGGAGCGGAGTATCCAGCTCAGGACCGTGTCGCGCTGCTCATTGGCGATTGATTGCTGATGAATCGCATTCATCTGATTCATCACGTCTTTGTACTTACCGGCCGCGTCGGAATGGCCGACGATGTACGCGGCAAGGTCCGCTTCGCGCTTCTGGCGCTGACCGACGATGTGGAAGTTGTTGAAGCCGGTGAGTGTGCCGGTGTAGTTCTTGAGGACGTTGTCGTTCCCTTTGATGCGGCTGGCGTTGGCGATCTCGACGGCCTTGTTGGTCTTGCCGAGGTCGCGGAGGATGTTGTTGAGATCCGTGGCGTACTTGATCGTCGTCGGATACGAGTAGCTCTGCATCTCGCTGACTTCCGCGGCGGTGCGATAGCGGAAGGTGCGTCCGGGATAACCAGCCACCAGGACGAAATCGCCCGGATTCACCCCCTCAGTCGATACTTTGAGGATGTGAAGCGGATGATAGGGAACGTTGTCCTTCGAGTAGTCGGCGGGTCTGCCGTCTTTGCCAACGTAGGCGCGGAGATACGACCAGTCGCCGGTGTGACGCGGCCACATCCAGTTGTCGGTCTCGCCGCCGAAGTCGCCGATGCCGAGCGCGGGAGCGTAGACGAGACGGACATCGCGGATCTCCATCTGCGTGGTGCGGAGATACTGCGAGCCTTCGAAGAACGAGGCCACACGGCAGCGCACGCCGCCCGGCTTCTCGCATTCCTCGACGAGCTGCTTGACGTTCCGGTCGATGGCTTTCTCTCGGTCGATGTTCGAGAGCGAGGCGGCCAGACTGCCGGAGACGCGCGCTGTGACGTCTTCGATGTTCGTCGTGACGAATACGCGCGATCCCGGACCAGCCGGGAGCTCTTCCTCGCGCGTCTTGGCGAGAAAGCCGTTGGTGATGAGGTCGCGCTGCGGGGTGGAGTTGAACTGCAACGCTCCGAAGCCGCAGTGGTGATTCGTCACCACGAGGCCGTCGGGCGAGACGAACGATGCGCTGCAGCCGCCGAGCGAGATGACCGCGCCCATCGGGTCGCCTGTCAGATCAGCAAAGCGCTTCGCATCGATCTGCAGTCCAGCCTTCTTCAGTTCCGCCGCCAGCGACGGAATCTGCTGCGGCATCCACATCCCTTCAGCACCGAATGCCGACACCGCGGCAAAGCTGAGGATTCCGATCAAGAGTTTCTTCACACGTTCTCCTTAGGTTGTTTCGTTGGGTTTCAAATGGAACGAGACGCGCGCTGCAGCCTCGGGTATCAGTCTCTCTGGACAGCATATCGCCAACGCCAATTCCCGGCTTGACGGGGAGAACCAGCCGAACGATCCTGCTCGCGACATCATGAAGAAGAAACCCAGAGAAGACGACCTCAGGCCTCACTACGATTTCGATTACGACAAGATGAAGCCGAATCGATTCGCGAGTGAGAAGAAAGTGTACAAGCAGACGTTCGTCGTTCTCGACGAAGATGTCTCGAAAGTCTTTCAGTCATCCGAAGAGGTGAACATCTTGCTGCGATCGGCGATCCGGGCGATGTCTATCGTGAAGCGCAACTGACTGATTCGTTGCTGGCCCTGTTTCAACCTTGATCTCTTGCGCTGCTACCCCAATCGAGCGCCTTCTCCCCATCGCTTTTCAGATGGGGAGAAGGTGGCCGAAGGCCGGATGAGGGGCCGTGGACTCTTGCGGCGACTGGCGAAGATTCAGACGGGCAAGAACTTCACGCTGTTCGACGGCACGACACCCCTCATCCGCCTTCGGCACCTTCCCCCCTCGAAAAGCACGAGGGGAGAAGGCGCTCGATTGGCGGTTGGAGCGCAAGTAACCAGAGACTGAAACAGACACGAACTAAGACAAGCTAGCAATTCACGTAGACCACTGGGCTTCGCTGTCCCTTCTTGAAGTACGCAGCGACGGAGCGATCCACATACTGGTTTCGGATCTCGGCATCAGCCTGCCGTCCGCTGAACTCCCATCGCGTTGAGTTCCCCCAACCGTCGGTGGGACGCGTCGTGTACTCCGTGGTTCCCGCCCGGTGCCACGAGTCGATCTTGAAGACTTCGCGCACGACACCTTCGAACACGGCAAAGGCAAATTCGGCGTTCGTTCGGCGAGCGCCGAGTTTCCATATGCCACGGGTCGCCTCATAGAGCGCCACCGAGGACATCGTGTGGCGGAAGAGCCGATTGATTCGGATCAGCAGAGCTGGCAGTTGCACATCAACTGGTTTCGCGGCGTAGTAGATAACCAGCTCACGAAGAGGCATTCGTCCGAGCTGAATGCTTCTCCATCCGCGCACCTCATTCGTGAGCTGATCGAGCCCGAGCGCATCAATGACCGCGGCCTCGACCCTGAACGCCGTCTCTTCGTCTTTGAGCGCGTGCGCAAGGATATCGATCTGCGGCTCACAACCGGCGTCAAGCAACTCCGTGATCTTCGCCATCTTCCGCGACTCCACCTCAACAGAGAGGTGCGCCAGAATCCGCCTGCCTTGTCCCTTCCCGACGTAGAACGGCTTTCCGTCGCGTGGATCGCTGTAGATGTAAACGTAGTAGCCGAGGCGATCAGCTACCTCCGGTGGTATCCGGGTGATCAGTTCATGCCCATCGACGGTTTCCATGGGTCGTCACCGCAGCTCTGATCCATGACCGGTTCTTTTCGGCTCTGTCGCCAGGAGACGTGCCGCGCCGATCCCTAGCGCGATGGACGCAGCGACCTCGGCAGGAGAGTACGTATCAGACGTGCGGCGAGGCAGATGAAGGTGCCCGGTAAGAAACGCATTCACGAAGCCTCCCAAGGCACCGCAGGCGGAGACGACTAGAGCGACGGTCCAGATCGGCATGCGGTTATTCTACAACTCCACCCTCCGCAATACCGCCTCCCCGGCCGCCTTTGTGCCGAGGGTGCCGCCGAGGTCGTGGGTGGTTTCGTTGGCTTCGATTGCGCCGACGACGGCACGCTCGATGGCGTCCGCTTCGGCGGTGTTGCCGAGGTATTCGAGCATCATGGCGGCGGTGAGGATGGCGCCGATTGGGTTGGCTACGTCCTTTCCTGCGTACTTCGGCGCGGAGCCGTGGATTGGCTCGAAGAGCGAGACTTTGCCGGGATGGATGTTGCCCGAGGCGGCCATGCCGAGGCCGCCCTGGAGTGCGGCGCCGAGGTCGGTGACGATGTCGCCGAACATGTTGTTGGTCACGATCACCTCGAACATCTCCGGCGCGCGCACCATCTGCATCGTCAGCGCGTCGACGAACATGTGGAAGTGCTCGATGCCGGGATACTCCGAAGCCACCTCTTCGAACGTTCGCAGCCAGAGATCGCCGCCGAAGCGCATGACGTTGTTTTTGTCCGACATGCACACCGACTTGCGTCCCGTCTGCTTCGCGAACTCGAAGGCGTGGCGGATGATGCGCTCGACGCCTTTGCGCGTGGAGACATCCTCCTGGATGGCGATCTCTTCGCTCGTCCCTTTCTTGAAGTGGCCGCCCATGCCGACGTACGCGCCTTCCGTGTTCTCGCGGAAGATGACGAAGTCGATGTCCTTGCGGCCCTTGCCTTTGAGCGGACAGAGCCTCTCGTTGAGCAGCTTCACCGGCCGGTAGTTGACGTAGAGATCGAGCTGGAAGCGCATGCCGAGGAGGATGTCGGCGGCGTGCTTCATGTCGGGGACGCGCGGATCGCCGAATGCGCCGAGGTAGACGGCCGCGTAGTTGTTGCGGATGTCGTCCATGCCGCCGGGCGGGATGGAGATGCCGGTGCGGAGGTACTCGTCCGCATTCCAGCCGAAGTGAACGAAGTCGAGGCCGAGGTTGCGGGTGTCGTTGACGTGGTTGAGGACGCTGAGGCCGGCGTCGATGACTTCGGGACCGATCCCGTCACCGGGGATTACTGCGATCTTCTTCGAGCTTGTTGTCGTCATGCGGCGGCGGATTATAGACGGATGCTTCGCGGCGTCCGTTACACTTATTCGCATGAAGAGATCTCTCCTCTTGGCGATTGTCCTTCTTTCTTCATCCTCGCTCTTCGCCTCCGCAGACAGCGTCCCATCCACAGCGCAACCGGCTAACACCTTCTACGTCACGGAATCCGGCAACGACGGCAGCGGCTCGCTGCGTCAGGCCATTCTCGATGCAAACGCAGCTTGCACCGGCACGACGCCGTGCACGATCGCGTTCCGGCTCACCGAGCCGCGTCATGTCGGACCGTGGGACACCATTACGGTCACCACACCTCTGCCGGTAGTTACCGCATCGAAACTCCTGATCGACGGCGGCACGCAGACCAGTTTCATCGGCGACACGAACGTCGATGGCCCCGAGGTCGAGATCAGCGGCGGCGGGAAAGTCGATGGCGACGGACTGCTCATCTCCGGCTGCGACGATCAGGTCATGAACCTCGTCGTCAATGGGTTCGGCCGCAACGGCATTTCCGACTCACGGACTTCCTGCGGCCTCTTCGCGACCACGGAGCTGAGTCATCTCTTCATCGGCACGGATCCCACCGGATCGCAGGCGCGGCCGAACGGACAGCGCGGCATCGGCATCTCGCTCGGCCCAGGAACGAGCTTCTTCAACGACGTCCAGTTGGTGACCATTCACGACTGCGTCATCTCGGGCAATACGCGCAGCGGCATTTTCGACCTCGCGGGACGGGTCAACATCTGGGACAACCGGATTGGAGTGAAGGCGCACAGCGACGATCCGCTGCCGAACGGCGCCAGCGGCATCTTCATCGGGCCGGGTGGATACGGATCCTCCATCGGTCCCGATGTTCTGAGGCCGAACCTCGCCGGAAACGTCATCGCATTCAACGGAGAGACCGGCGTCGCCGTCGCCCCCAACGTCGTCAATGTCTCGATCCTCGGCAACAAGATCTGGGGCAACCGGCTCCTGGGAATCGACGTCGGTCTAGACGGACCGACGCTCGCGACGAAGACATTCTCCGGCACGACGCTTCTCGTCCCGACGCTGACGCTGGCACACTACGATCCTGTCTCGAAGAAGACGATCATCGAAGGCGACGCCTCAGCGGGCGGATCACTGAGTCTCTACGCCAACGATACGATCGATCCATCCGGTTACGGACAGGGACAGCGTCCGATCGGCGGCACCCCGCTGGTTCCCTTCTCCACCATCACTCACTATCACGTCGAGGTTGATGGCGACCTGACAGGACAATTCATTACCGCCACGTCCACGGGAGTGGACTATGAGGGCTTCGCCAAGCCCGGCGGAGTCATCAACTCAGAGGGAGTCGATCAAGGCTTCCTCACCCAGACCTCGGAGTTCAGCCGAGCGATCGAGGTGCGATAAATGAAGAGGCTCACGCTTTTCGCAGCACTCGCACTCAGCACCACGTCCCTGTTCGCGTCCGCCGATCTCGTCACGACGATCTCACCCCCGAACGCACTCGTCCGCGCCGGATTCACCTCGCAGCTTTTCTTCGTCGTGCGTAACAACGGACCGGAGACCGCGACCGGCACGACGGTCGCCATCTCCTCGCCCGTTCCTTACACGTGCACTTGCGCGCTTGGCGACATTCCATCCGGCCAGACGCGCAGCGGAGTGCTCTCCTTCGTGGCGCCCTCGGCAGACACGACGCTCACGATCTCAGTCACGGCCACAAGCAACGTGACCGATCCGCTTCCCGCCAACAACGCCGCTTCGGTGACGTTGACCGTCTCGACCGACCCGGACGTCATTCTCAGATTCAATGTTCCGTCCAGGCAGGATCTCGATCTTCCATTCACGCTTCCCATTTTCGTCGGCAACAACTCCAATACGACCGCCCACGATCTCGAGATCACGATCGATTTTCGGACGGATGTGGCTGTGAAGTCGCTGCCGAACGGTTGCAGCAGTTTGGCCGCGGGACGTGTCGTCTGCCGGCTCGACTTCCTGCCTCCTATGACGTCAGTGTTTGCGCCGACGGCGGCGTTCGTTGTCCAGCTTGTCGCACCGCACGACTATGGCTCCGGATCGATCAATTTTACCGGAATCGTCACCGAGCGCGAACACGACTTCGATCCGATCACGAACACCTACTCGCAGGTGACGACGCTCTATCGGACGTATTACGTCTCGACCACAAAGAACGACGGCGGCGGCTCGCTGCGGCAGGCCATTCTGGACGCCAATGCCTCATCGCAAAGTCCGGTCGCGATTGCGTTCCGGATCGCCGAAGCGTCGACGACACCGTGGAAAACAATCCGGATCACGGCGCCGCTGCCTGTCATCAATGGAATTCGCATCGAAGGCGCGACGCAGACCGCCTTCTTTGGAGACACGAATCCGGATGGGCCTGAGATCGAGATCCAGGGAGTCAACAACCTCGACAGCGACGGTCTGACAGTCACGCATTGCGGCTGCGAGATCGCGAATCTTGCCATTAACGGATTCCGGCGCAACGGCGTTTCCGTCATCGATGCGCAATCAGCAACGTGCGTTCCGTTCACGATGCCCGGTCTCCACAATCTCTTCATCGGGACCGACCCGACCGGTTCCGAGGCCCGGCCGAATGGGCGCGGGATCGGGTTGTCGGTGTTGAACGGGACGAGTGTTTTCACTGCTGGCGGAACGACCATCATCTACGACTGCGTCCTCTCCGGCAACAACATGAGCGGCATCTTCGCCCTCAGCGGGAGTGTCGACATCTGGGGCAATCGCATCGGCGTGAAAGCGCACAGCGACGATCCGTTGCCGAACGGCGCCAGCGGAGTCTTCATCGGCCCAGGCGGCTACGGATCGGAGATCGGACCTGACCAGCTGACGTCTAACCGCGCACCAAACGTCATCGCGTTTAATCGCGAGATGGGCGTGGCCATTGCGCCCGGCGTCGGCGACGTCTCCGTGCGCGGCAACAGAATCTGGAGCAACGGCACGCTCGGAATCGACATCGGTCTCGACGGTCCAACGCTTTCGACCACGTATCCGTTCGATATCCCGATCGCCGTACCGGTGCTTACTTTGGCGCACTACGACCCGGTGTCAAAGAAGACGGTGATCGAGGGAGACCAGGACGGTCAGATGATCGGTGGAGTGCGCTCCTTCGTCGTCGACCTCTATGCGAATGACGCTGTCGATCCCTCCGGATTCGGCGAAGGACAGCGACCGATCGCGCGAACGCAGTTCGCTGATTTCACGTCACCCACACACTTCCGCGTAGCCGTCGACGGCGACCTGACCGGCCAGTTCATCACGGCGGTGGCGACCCGAGGCACCATCGCCGGCTTCGCCAAACCTGAACCTGAAGGGATCGATCAGCTCTTCTTAACCCAGACATCCGAGTTCGGCCGGCCCATCGAAGTACGGTGATCTCCCCAATAGAAACCCCAGAATGAAACCCCTCGTCATCGCTGCTTCGCTCCTCCTCTGCTTCTCCTCGACACTGGCCCACGCTGGCTCGGATCTGACGTTGACGATTTCCCCTTCGGACGCCATCGTTCGCGCCGGGTTTAATCGCGATTACGGTTGGATCGTCCACAACAACGGGCCCGATCCCGCCACCAACATCATCATCACCATTGATAACGGCGGCGCCAGCGCCACTCCGTCGTGTGCGGGTGGCTGCGTCGTTCCCAACATTCCCGCCGGTCAGAACGGAGGCCTCACACAACACGTCACCTATCCGCTCAGCGCGGGCAACGTGACGATGACAGGATCGGTGAGCAGTGATTCGCCTGACCCGAATCCGTCGGACAATCGCGCCACGACAACACTCACGGTATCCACGGATCCAGACGTCAGACTGTCACTCGTTCCCTCTCAAGACCGGCTCGACCTCGGGCTTCCGTTTTCGCTCTACATCCTCATGGCCAATCTTTCGAATTCCTCCGCGCACGATCTCGATGTCACGATCGACCTCAGCACCGATGTCGGTGTGCCCTCGCTTCCCGCAGGTTGCAGCACGCCGTCGTCCGGACGGATCACCTGCCATCTCGATGAGCTCGCAGCAAACGCGAACACCGGCTCTCCCGCGTGGAGGCTCGACCTGACCGCACCAAAGGCCTACGGCGACGGCACGCTTGCTTTCCACGCCTCTGTGACGGAGCGCGAGCATGATTTCGATGCCTCATCGAACACAGCCACGGCAACGGCGCGCCTCTACCAGACCATCTACGTCACCACAACAGCCGACGCCGGCGCGGGCTCATTGCGGCAAGCGATTCTCGACGCGAATGCCACCTGCCAGGGAAATGGAAAGTTGTGCGCGATCGGATTCCTCATCAACGAACCGTCGATCAATCCGTGGAAGACGATCCGCGTCGCCTCGCCCCTTCCGGCGCTGACGGCGATCAGCACGGGCATCGACGGCGCCATCCAAACGGCGCTCGTGGGCGACACGAACCCGAGGGGGCCGGAGATCGAGATCAGCGGCAACGGGATGGTCGACGGCGACGGAATCCGGCTCTCCGGCTGCGAGACCGAGCTGGCGAACGTCGTCGTGAATGGGTTTCTCAGGAACGGGGTATCGATAAATGCGCCGCCATGCGGTCCACCCTTTCTATCGACGAACGTTCACGTTCATGACTCGTTCATCGGCACCGATCCGACGGGATCGCTGGCGCGTCCGAACGGCGAGCGCGGCATCGGCGTCTCCAGCCCCCTCTACAGCGACGGGATCGGCATCGCGAACAACGTCGTCTCCGGCAACACGTTGAGCGGCATCTTCGCGCTCTCGGGCACGGTCAACGTGTCGAACAACCGCGTCGGATTGAAAGCGCATAGCGACGATCCGCTGCCGAATGGCGCGAGCGGCATCTTCATCGGCCAGTTCTGCGGCGGCTCCACGGTCTCGAACAACATCGTGGCGTTCAACGCGCAGATGGGCATCGCAGTCGCCACCGGTGCGCGTATCGTCGATCTGCCCGGAAACTCCACCTGGTCCAATGGCACCCTCGGGATCGACGTCGGTCTGGATGGCCCGTCGCCGGCTGCCAGGCCTGGCGGAGTGAACACGCCGTCCATCACGCTTGTCCAATACGACGCCGCCAAAAACAAGACGATCGTCGAAGGTGACGTCCAGCCGCCCGGCTCTATCGCCTTTTCCAAGGTGGAAGTCTTCGCCAGCGATGCGCCAGATCCCTCGGGCTTCGGCGAAGGTCAGCGGCCACTGGCATCGCAATCGCTGGGATCGTTTGCAGACAACACACCCCTCACCCACTTTCGATTCGAGCTCGACGGCAATCTGACCGGCCAGTGGATCTCGGCAACCGATACGTTGGTCCACTACAACGGCTTCGCGAAGCCGGCACCGGAAGGCACCCTCTCCGGG
>DATLVW010000745.1:0-8097 GCA_035577085.1 Thermoanaerobaculia bacterium | reverse complement strand
TCTTCGCGTGAGCTCTGGGGGTCAGACCCGAAGTGGAAGTGACGGGAATTGGCTTAGCGCCATGCAATGGTCAATTTGCGTCACTTCCACTTCGGGTCTGACCCCACTTCGGCTCTGCTCGGAGAGAGAGTTCTTCTGCTCCTGCAGTGAAAACTTCTGCTCCGGGATCAAAAAGTTTTGCTCCAGGAGGAAAAGATTCTGCTCGGGGAGGAAATGATTTTGCTCCAGGAGGAAATGCATTTGCTCCGGGAGGAAATGATTTTGCTCCAGGAGGAAATGAATTTGCTCGGGGAGGGAAAAGTTTTCCTCCAGGAGGAAAAAGTTTCCCTCCAAGAGCAAATACTTTTGCTCCGGGAGCAAATGGTTTTGCTCCGGGAGGACAAAGTTTTGCTCCAGTAGGAAAAAGTTTCCCTCCTAGAGCAAATGCATTTGCTCCAGGAGCAAAAAGTTTTCCTCCGGGAGGAAAAGATTTTGGCCCTGCACTGAAAAGTATTGCTCGCGGCGTGGGGGCGTGATGAAGAGCCTTGTCCGCAGATGACGCAGATAGATCGCGGATGGAGGACGGTTTTCATCTGCGTTCCATCTGCGTCATCTGCGGATTCGTCGTTCTCTGGGCACAAGCACCACTGCCCAAAGATTCGAAAAGCGTGTTTGAATAATTGAAATCCGTGCCGGTTCCAATCTCGATCGTTCGGGCTAATCCGTTGAAACGATGGAGGTTCGTGGCGCGCTGACTCCGTGCCAGGACGTGGCCGTGCCGTTGCGATAGACGACGGTCATGAACCCTTGCACACAATCCCGTCCCAGTCCGAGGATGCTGCTCGTCGAAGACGAGATCGTCCTCCTCTCCGCTCTCAAGAAGTACTTCACTCGCGAAGGATATGCGGTCGATTGCGCACGTGAGCTGGAAGAAGCGGAAGCGCTGATCGCTACGTCGTTCTACGACGTCGTCATCGCCGATCTCCGTCTCTCGGGGACCTACGCGGTCGAAGGCCTGGCGATTCTCCGCTTCGTTCGCCACAACTCCCGCGGCACGAGGGTGATCATCCTCACCGCGCACACGGCGCCCGGAATTCAGCGCAGCGCGCACGCTCTGGGCGCCGAGGCGTTCCTGCCGAAGCCGACACCGCTCGCAGAGATCGCGGCCTGCATCGACCGCTTGATGGCGGTGCCATCGTGACGCGCCACACGCTGATCGACGACATCCTCGCGCCGGGCGGTCTGTCGATCCTCTTCCAGCCGATCTTCGAGATCGTGAACGGCGATCCCGTGCTCTTCGCACTCGAAGCGCTGTCCCGCGGACCGAAAGGCTCGAACGTCGAATGCGCGAACGTCCTGTTCGAGTACATCCGGCGCAAAGGGAGAGAGACCGAGGTCGATCGTGTATGCATTGCACGCGCGGTCGCGGCAGCGGCGGGAGTACCGGGCGCGCCTGCGATCTCGATCAACGTTCACGCCTCGACGCTCGAGCGCGATCCGCACTTCGCCGCGTTTCTCAGCGACATCTGCAGCAAGAACGGCGTGCCGGTCTCGCGCGTGATTCTGGAGATCGTGGAGCAGCAGAAGTTCTTTGACGAGCACGCGTTCTTCACCGCACTCAGCGAACTGCGCGCCCTCGGCGTCCGCATCGCCCTCGACGACATCGGCATCGGCTACTCGAGCCACCGCATGCTCATCGAAGTCCGACCTGACCTCTTCAAGATCGATCGCTACTTCATCCACGGCAGCGCGGAGAACGAGTACTCGCGCGCGGCCATCGAATCGATCGTCCTGCTTGCCACACGCCTCGGCGGGCGCGTGGTCGCCGAGGGCATCGAGGCAGCCGCCGATTTCAACACCGTCACCGCGCTCGGCATCGACCTCGTGCAGGGCTACTACTTCGCGCGTCCCTCTTTCCCGGCATCGTTCGGTGCCCCGTCCATCCATCACGAATCGTCCGCGACTCACTGAAAGGAGCAATGCTCATGAACCGAAAAAAGATTCTGCTTGTCGATGACTCCAGCACGATCCTCATGATGGAGAAGTTCATCCTGAGGAACGGCCCTTACGATCTCGTCACCGCCGCAAACGGTGAAGAGGGAGTGCGCAAGGCTGCCGAACATCTCCCCGATCTCATTCTTCTCGACGTGATCATGCCGAAGATGGGCGGCTTCGAGGCCTGCCGTCTGATCCGCAGCACCGAGAGCACGAAGGAAATCCCCATCATCATGGTCACGACGCGGGGCGAAGCGGCCAACGTCGAAGCCGGGTGGGCCAACGGCTGCACCGACTACGTGACCAAGCCGATCAACTCGATCGAGCTGCTCGCCAAAGTCCGTAACTTCCTGGGCGATGGTGCCTCGGAGGTGCTCCAGTGAGCGCGGACGAGAAGAACCGCTCGTACGTCACCGTCGTACGCGAGGAGCTGCAGCAGTACACGCAAGGCCTTCTGCGCGAGAACGAAAAGCTGCGGGCCATGGCCACGGCGCTGGAGAGCGACAAACGCCGGCTGGAGTTGGAGATCATCGAGGCGCGCGTCGTTCTCGACCAGCAGGAAGAGCTTCGCCGGAAGACGGAATCGTTCGAGGCAGCACGCGCGGAGATGCTGACCGAGGTCGCGAGGCTCGTGCAGGCACGCGACGCCGCCACACGCGAGCTCGATCTGCTGCGCACCCGCATCGGCGACGTCGAGCGCGAGAACGAGACCTACGCCGCGCAGTACCACCAGATCGAAAACCAGAGCAGCAACCTGTCGAACCTCTACGTCGCCTCGTACCAGCTTCACGCCAGCGTGGAGCGCGAGACGGTACTGAGCACGATTCAGGAGATCGTCGTCAACCTCATCGGCTCCGAAGAAGTGGCTATCTTCGAGCTCGACAGCGACGCCCGGGAGTTCCGCCTCGCCTCCTCCTTCGGCGTCGACCATAAGCGGCTGAAGAGCTTTAAAGCCGGCAGCGGTCCGATCGGCAAATGCCTCGTCGGCGGCGAGGTCTTCGTCAACGACGAAGTCGCGGGCGGCGAAGACAAGCTCACCGCGTGCGTGCCTCTGAAGATCGGCGAACGCGTCATCGGCGCGATCCTCGTCTTCCGCCTGCTCGAGCACAAACAGTCGCTCCAGGCGGTCGACCACGAACTGTTCGAGCTACTGTCGATCCACGCCTCGACCGCACTCTACTGCGCGAACCTTCACAACTCGGTGGCCAATACGCCGTTGGCGGTGCTGGGATGAGCGCCATCGAAGCCGGCGGCGAACTGCCGATCGACGAAGGCGACACGATGAAGCGGGTCTATCTCTACCCGGGACAGATCGTGACGTCGGGTCAGCCGCTCATGGTCAGCACCATCCTCGGATCGTGCGTCTCGATCTGCCTCTGGGATCCGGCCGCGAACATCGGTGGCATCAATCACTATCTGTTGCCCAACAACCCGCTGACCGGACAGTCCGACCTTCGCTACGGCAACACGGCGACCGAACGGCTGATCGAGGCGCTCCTGGGACTCGGTGTGAAGAAGCAACGGATCGTGGCCAAGATCGTCGGCGGCGCGTCGATCCTCACCAACTTCAGCGATACGCGCAAGTCGATCGGCGACCAGAACGTCGACATCGCCCGGACGCTCCTGGCCAAACACGGCATCGACATCAGCGGCGAGCAGACGGGCGGCACGCGCGGCCGGAAACTTCTCTTCCACACAGGCAACGGCTGCGTCTTCAGCAAGGAGATTTAACGATGAACGCCTTCCCCATCAGCGACGCCGATCGCCAGCAACTCATCGATGCGTTCGTCGCCGAGACCGACGACGTGCTCGACGAGGTCGAACAGCTTCTGCTGCGTCTCGAACAGAACCCGGAAGAAGACCAGTTGCTGCATGAGATCTTCCGCGGCGTCCACACGCTCAAAGGCAATGCGGCGTGCTTGCAGTTCGACGAGCTGACGCGCTTTGCGCACGTCATGGAGGAGTTGCTGGACGGGATGCGGGAAGGGCGGCTCGACGCCACCACCGCGCACGTCAGCCAACTGCTCGACGCGGCCGATGCACTGCGCGACATCGCGGTGCGCTCGGTCAACGGCGACGGCACGTTGAGCGAGCGGCAGGAGGAGTTGCTGGCGCAGGTCACTGCATGGCAAGCCAACGACGACAAAGCGAGCGCGCCGCTCTCCGGCAACGGCGCGGCCGCACAAGAACCGGCTCGAGCCTCTCGTCCGTCACGCAGCCTGCGCGTCGGCATCGACAAGCTCGATCGCATGCTCAACCTCGCCGGCGAGATCGCCACGATCCGCGGCACGGTGCGGCAGCTCGTCGAGCAGAGCGGCAACGACGAGAAGACCCTCGACGCCGTGCGCGAGCTCGACCGGCTCAGCTTCGACCTGCAGGAATCGATCATGAACGTGCGGCTCGTGCCGGTCGGTCCGTCGCTGCGCCACTTTCACCGCGTCGTCCGCGACCTCGCCTCTTCCCAGGAGAAGCGCGTGATGCTCGTGCTCGAAGGGGAAGACGTCGAAGTCGACACGACGGTCATCGAGCAGTTGAAGGATCCGATCACGCACATGATCCGCAACGCCGTCGATCACGGCATCGAACTGCCGAGTGATCGTCTCGGCAAGGGAAAGAATCCCATCGGCACGATCCGCATCGCCGCGGCTCACGACTCCGGCGGCATCATCGTCCGCTTCTCCGACGACGGCGCGGGATTGAACGACGCGAAGATCGCCGAGCGCGCCCGTGCACTCGGCCTCGATCCCGAACGGATGTCGCGCCAGGATCTCTGGGATCTGACACTGCGTCCCGGATTCTCCACGGCCAGCCAGGTCACCGATCTCTCCGGCCGCGGCGTCGGGATGGACGTCGTCCGCCGCAACGTCGACGCCATGCGCGGAACGCTCAGCGTTCACTCCGAGCCTGGCGCCGGCACGACCGTCGAGATCAGACTACCGTTGACGGTGGCCGTCATTGAAGGCTTCGCCGTCGGCGTCGCAGACGAGACGTACATCATCCCGATCGACAACGTCATCGAATGCACGGAGATGCCTGTGGGCGGCAACGACGCCACCGGTGTCATCGACCTTCGCGGCGAGCCGCTGCCGTTCCTTCGTATCCAGCGCGTCTTCGGACTCGACGCTTCGCCGCATGCGCGGGAGAACGTTGTTGTTGTCGAGCACAAAGGCGGCCGCGGACGCGCCGGCATCGTCGTCGATGCGCTCTTCGGCAGCAGTCAGGTCGTCATGAAGCCGATGGGCCGCTTCCTGCGGCAGGTCGACGGCGTGGCCGGATCGTCAATCCTCGGAAACGGGCGCGTAGCCCTGATCCTCGACGTGCAGCAGATCATCAACCGCGCTGCGGACGCCGCGGCCATCCAGGCGAGGAACTACGCATGAGACGCCTGATGCGCATCTTCGAGCATCTTCTCGACCGGTTTCTGACGATGCTCAATCCCAGACGCACCCGCAAGCGCAAGCGCGTGACGATGCGGTACTTGATGCTGCTGTTCCTCGCCGCCGTTTTCGCCACGCCCTGCATTGAACTGATTTTCAAGCCGATGCCGTAATGCGCGCCGGCGATTCCAACGAAGTAGAACCAACAGGAGAGAAACATGGTTACTCACTGGAAATTCGGAAGACACGCCCTTGCGATCGCGCTGATCTCGATCGCCGGTCTTGGCACAGCCTCGGCGAGCACATTACCTGCCGAAACGTGGCGCAAAGCAGTCAATGAGAATGCCCTCAACCTCAAGAAGGGCGATTACACGGCCTCGCTCGCCGCCGCCGACCACGTGCTATCAGAGATGGTCAAGTACCTCGGCGCTGGCAGTGCCGAGGATGAAATGCTGGCCACGGTGCTGACGCAAAAAGCGCTCGCACAGGCCGGACAGGGCAACATTAGTGAGGCGCTCTGGTATTGGTATATCGCCCAGGAGATCTCGCCGGCCGCGGCTAAGAGCGACCTTTCAGCCTTTGGCGCTCCCGGCGAATATCTCAAACGGCATCCGTTCGCGATCGCCGACCCAAACCCCGGACCCGGCACGACGCCGGCGCACGTCGTCAAGCAGGTGGTACCAAACTTTCCATCCGGAGCGTCGCACTTCGGCGCGGGCGATCTCATCGTCCATATCATCATCGACAAGAACGGCACGGCAACGCTGCCGCACATCGTTCATCCGCTTCCCGCGCCGACGCTTTCGTACGTCGCGCTCGAGGCATTGAGGCGCTGGCAATTCGCGCCTGCGAAGCAGAACGGACAGGCTGTCTCGTTCCCCTTCAACCTCACGGTGCACTACAAGCTCTAACCGCTGCGCAAATACTCGAAAACCGTGTTCGAATAATCGAAAAGCACGCTCTCCGCAGATTCGCGTTGCTTTCTCAAGTCGTTCATACCCAACTAGTTAGCTCACAAGCCACAGCTTCGCGCCAACTGGTCCCGTCGTTGCGATCCTCGGTGTTCACACAAGTCATTTCTCATCGTCAACCATCAACCGTAGTCAGACCTAACCTTCATCAGGAGCATTGAAAACATCATGTTCAACAACTGGAAAATCGGAAAGAGACTGGGGCTGGCCTTCGGGATCAGCATCCTCCTGGTAGCAACCGTCGCAGTAGCCGGCTTCTGGGGACTCTCGCAGGCGGTCCAAACCACCTACGGAATCCTGCACCACGACGCCAAAATGATGGAGCAGGCCTCCCAGGCCCAAGCCAACGGCCTCGGGCTGCGCCGCTATGAAAAGGATTACTTCCTCAACATCGGCGACAAAGAAAAAGAGACCGCCTACACGGACAAGTGGAACAAGGAGCACGCCGATCTGGTCGCGAACATCGCGGAGCTCGACAAAGTGAGCACGCTGCCGGAAGACAAAGAACTGTTGAAGGTTCTTCAGGCCGATTTCTCCACGTACACCATCGGCTTCCAATCCGTGCAGACCCGGATTAACGATAACAAGATCAAAACTCCCACCCAGGCGAATGAAGCGATGACGCCGTTCAAAGACGACATCCGCCGGCTCGACACGTCCCTCGAGGATTTCGCAGCCAAGAACGTGGAGCGCATGAAGGCCAAGGAGAAGGTCGTGGCCGATGCAGAGTCTCGCACGCGCAGCGTCATGTGGGTCGTCTTCGTCGTCGGATTCGTTCTTGTCTCGTTCATGACCGTCGCCGTGACCCGGAGCATCACGCAGCCGATTCTCAGCGTGGTCAGCATCGCGGAGAAACTCGCCGAGGGACAGACCGACTTCGAGATCGAAGCCGGCGGGAAGGATGAAACGGGCTCCCTGCTCACCGCAATGAAACAGATGATCGACTCGAACAACGAGATGGTCGCAGCAGCCACCGGTCTGGCGGCCGGAGATCTTTCCGTCCGCGTCAGGCCGCGCTCGGACCACGACGCCCTCGGCACAGCCCTCTCGAACATGATCGAGCGGCTCACCGAGATCATCGGCGAAGTCCGCAGCGGCGCTTCCTCGCTCACCGTCGCCTCCTCGCAGATCTCCGCAAGCGCGCAGTCGCTCTCGCAGGGCACCAGCGAGCAGGCTTCGTCGGTCGAAGAGACCACTTCCAGCCTCGAAGAGATGAGCGCCTCGATCACCCAGAACGCCGAAAACAGCCACCAGATGGAATCGATGGCCGTCAAGGGAACCAAGGACGCCGAGGAGAGCGCGGCAGCCGTCAAGCAATCCGTCGACGCCATGACCAAGATCGCCGAGAAGATCTCCATCATCGAAGAGATCGCCTACCAGACCAATCTGCTCGCGCTGAACGCCGCTATCGAAGCAGCCCGCGCCGGCGATCACGGCCGCGGCTTCGCTGTCGTGGCAACCGAGGTTCGCAAGCTCGCCGAGCGCAGCCAGGCTGCTGCAAAAGACATCGGAGCGCTGGCAACATCCAGCGTCGACGTCGCCCAGCGTTCGGGCCGGCTGCTCATCGAGCTCGTGCCGACCATCCGTAAGACCGCCGATCTCGTTCGCGAAGTAACCGCAGCATCGATCGAGCAGTCCGGTGGCGTCAATCAGATCAATCGCGCCATGACGCTCGTCGATCAGGTCACCCAGAAGAACGCCTCGGCATCCGAAGAGCTGGCCTCAACTGCTGAAGAGATGTCCTCGCAGGCCGAGGCGCTGCAGCAGACGATCTC
>DATLVW010000744.1:0-3246 GCA_035577085.1 Thermoanaerobaculia bacterium | reverse complement strand
CGTGGTCAGCAGCGGAAACCCAGCGCTGAGGTCGAACCGCATCTGGTAGCCGAAAACGCTCAACGTGCCGGTGCCGGTGCGGTCCGCTTTCGGCGCGCCGTGATCGAGAATGTGGCGGACGAGCGTGAGGTATTGCTGCATGGCTCATTATAACTTCGTCAATTCGCGGAGTCCCGCCGCGCCTATAATCCGCGCGCTCGCATGCTCTCCTTCATCGACCACACCCTCCACATCGGCAACGTCTCCACGATCGACCTGGCCAAGCGCTTCGGAACGCCGCTCTACATCTACGATGCGGAGATCGTCCGGCGACAGATCGAGCGCGTGAAGCGAGCCTTCACCGCTCTCCCCTTCCGCCCGTTTTACGCGATGAAAGCGAACGGCGCGCTGGCGGTCCTCGACCTCATGCGCGGCGCCGGCTTCGGCTGCGACACGGTGTCGCCCGGCGAGATCTTCATCGCGCAGAAGGCCGGCTACACGGCTGACAACATCTGGTTCACTTGCTCGAACGTTTCCGACGACGACCTTCGCGCCATCGGCGACGAGCGGATCGTAATCAACGTCAACTCGATGTCGGAGATCGACCGGATTCTCGCGCTCGACCTTCGGAATCCGATCGCGCTGCGCGTGAACACCGACATCGGCGCCGGACATCACCATGATGTCGTGACCGCTGGCGGCGGCGTGAAGTTCGGCATCGACCTGGCGGAGATCGAGTCGGCGCGCATGATCGCCGAGGACAGCGGGCGGAAGGTCGTCGGACTCCATGCGCACATCGGATCGGGCATCGACACCATCGCGCCGCTCATCGAGTCGGCGCGCCGGCTCCTCGACCTTTCGACCTCGTTCCCGAACCTGCGCTGGTTGAACTTCGGCGGCGGGATCTCGGTGCCGTACGAGCCGGGTGCAGCGGAGTTTCCCATCGACGACTACGGCGCAGAGCTGACGCGCATCGCCGACCGCTTGCTGCGCGCGCGCGACCTGACCGCGATTCTGGAGCCGGGACGCTACCTCGTCGCGGAGTCGGGAACGCTGCTCTCACAAGTCACGTCGCTGCGCATCAGCCGCGGACAGTGGTGGATCGGCGTCGACACCGGCTTCAACCACCTCGTGCGTCCTTCGAAGTACGGCGCGTATCACCACATCGTCAACGCCACGAGCGGTTCGTCCGCGTCGCTGCGGCAGACTTTCGATCTCGCAGCGATGACTGAGGATGTCGTCGTCGCCGGCAATCTCTGCGAGTCGGGCGACGTCTTCACGAGGGATGAACATGGCAAAACCCTCACCCGAAGAATCGATCGGACGAAGATCGGCGATCTCCTCGCTTTCTGCGACGCCGGCGCCTACGGATTCTCGATGGCGTCGCTCTACAACGCCCGGCTCCTTCCTCCCGAGGTGATGGTGGACGGTGATGACGTACGGTTGATCCGCGAGCGGCAAACGTACGAAGACCTCGTGAAAGGAATGAGATGAAAGCAGTGATCAGCGTCCAGAGATCAGTGATCAGAAGTGCGATCGCGGCGGTAGCGCTGTTTGTCGCCGCCTGTGCGACGCAACCGAAGCCGCTCGCTCTCGACTTGAAGATCATCAACGGGCGCATCATCGACGGCACCGGTGCGCCGTGGTATCGCGGCGACGTTGGCGTGCGCGGCGATACGATCGTTTCGATCGGCGATCTCTCGCATGTGAATGCAACCGCAACGATCGACGCACACGACAACATCGTCTCCCCCGGCTTCATCGATCTCCTCGGGCAATCGCAGGGCTCCGTGTTTCAGGACCCGCACTTGGAAGCTAAAGTGCGCCAGGGCGTGACGACCGAGGTGACCGGCGAAGGGCACTCACCTGGTCCGCTCAATCAGAAGCAGATCGATGTGTCGAGCCCAAACAACCGGCCGAAGTGGCACACGCTCGGCGAATGGTTCTCCGTTCTCGAGAAGAGCGGCACCGCAATCAACTTCGCGCTCTTCGTCGGCGCCGACAATCCGCGCGAGATGGTCATCGGCACCGTGAACCGCGCGCCGACGGCGGACGAGATGCGCGAGATGGAGCGGATCGTCGATCAGGCCATGCGCGAGGGCGCGATCGGACTGTCGACGTCGCTGATCTATCTACCTGCGATGTTCTCGACGACCGAGGAGATCATCAACCTGGCGAAGGTGGCAGCGCAGTATGGCGGCGTCTATTTCAGCCACATCCGCGACGAGGGCGATCACATCGACACCGCGCTCGATGAAGCCTTCCGCATCGGCCGCGAGGCGAAGATTCCGGTCAACATCTGGCACCTCAAAGTCGGCGGCCGCGCAAACTGGGGACGCATGCCGCATGTGATCGAGCGTATCAATGCTGCTCGCGCCGAGGGGCTGGATGTTGCGGCGAATGTCTATCCATACGCAGCGTCGTCGACCTCTCTATCGACACTCGTTCCCGACTGGTCGCTCGAAGGCGGCTACACGGAGCTGAAGAAGCGGCTCGCCGATCCCGCGCAGCGCGCCCGCATCGCCGAGGCGCTGAAAGCGCAGTACGCGAAGCGCGGACCGAAAGGAATCTACATCACGCGTATCGGAGCGCCGGCGCTTGTGCAGTACGAGAAGCATTTCGTCGAGGACATCGCGACGATGATGAATGTGCCGCCCGAGGAGGCCATGATGCGCCTCTTCGCGGAGACAAACGGCTCGCCCGGCGTGATCTTCTTCTCGATGAACGAAGACGATGTGCAGACGGCTCTGAAGCAATCGTTCGTCTCGATCGGATCGGACTCCGGCGCTCCCCCACCTATCGCCCGCGCCACATCCGCCGGATCACACCCCCGCGCCTACGGCACGTTCCCGCGCGTGATGGGACACTACGTGCGCGACGAGCATCTCTTCACGCTGGAGGAGGCGGTGCGCAAAGCGACGTCGCAAGCCGCCGACCGAACGAACCTCACCGACCGCGGCGTGCTGCGCCCAGGGATGAAAGCGGACGTCGTCGTCTTCGACGCGAACAATATTCGCGATGTGTCAACGTACGAAGATCCGCATCACTTCAGCGAAGGGGTGCTGGATGTGATCGTGAACGGAGTTCCTGTCCTTCGCGATGGGACGATGACGAATGCGTTGCCGGGGCATGTGCTACGTGGGCGGGGATACGTGAAGTAGCTGGGGTGTGGGGTGTGGGGAGCGGGGTGTGGGAGAGCAACCAAACGACTGTTCGCTCTCCCACCCCCCACCCCCAACTCCCCACCCCCCAAAGGAAAAGAACAAT
>DATLVW010000743.1:0-6338 GCA_035577085.1 Thermoanaerobaculia bacterium | reverse complement strand
CCACCGATCTCTTCCCCAGTTTCTGCGAGAACACACTCAACCGGCCATTGATCGCGGCGTGGCACTCGCACGACTTCGCCTTCAGCCCCACCACATCGCGAACGACGATGTGATTCCGGCGGCTCTCGATCACGGCGTCCTGCGCAAGCGCATTCACGGCGATGGAAACGCCCGGGCGGTGAACGCCGAGCATGTGCGCGAGAAAGTCGTGCGTGAGCTGCAGATCATCGTTGCCGATGCGCTCTCTCACGATCAGCAGCCACTTGGCCAGACGCTGTTCGATCGGATGCAATCGGTTGCAGACCGCGTTCTGCGTCACCTGGTCGAGAAAGATGCTCGTGTATTCGAGCAGCAACTCGCGAAAAGGCTCGTTGGTGCGAAAGAGATCGTTGATGCGGGACGCCTTCACCTGCGAGAAGCGCCCTTCGCCCTGAACCAACGCCTCGCTTCCGGTGGGAGGCGCTTGCGTGAGGAGGGAGTGGACATTGAAGACACCTTCCCCACCGATGACGCCAACCTCCACCATCGAACCGCTCTCCGTCGAACGGATGATCGACACGAGCGATCCGGCGTGCGGAAAGAAAACAAACTCGGGATTTTCGTCCGCTTTGATCAGAACCTCGGACAGACGATGTTCGGATTCCTGCACGCGCAGCGAACTTCGAACCTCGGGCGGAAGGGTATCGAGAAGAAGACTACGGCTGAGAGATGGCACTGCTCCTCCGGAAGCGACGGGTTACGTGAACCGCGACGAGATCAGGAAGAGACGTTCGCTTATGACGTCAGTGCCAAATACCGAAGGATCGGCGGGCCGACCGTGCAACTGCACCGGTTCAAAACTGCCCTGCTCATCGCCAGATTCCGCAGCAGCGGGAGGCCCGAATGCTCTCTTAATCGGTAGGCTGGATTTTGTTCGATATCGAACAGACGGGGGGGGGGGCGACGAGCGTACCGTCCTTGATCGCTTCGACAAGCAATCCCGATTCCTGGTCCCGGAAACAACCGGGCGGTGCCCCATGTCGATCTCCCTGGAACGCCTCGCTCCCCGAGTGCTAATCGTCGATGACGATGACGGTATCCAGACGCTCATGAAGGCGCTCCTGCGACGGCGCGAGGTCATCGTCGACAGCGTCTCGGATGGGGATGCGGCCCTTCGCAAGATGCGCGAACGGAGCTACGACTCGATCGTTCTCGACCTGATGCTTCCAAAGGTGAACGGCTTCGAAGTCGTCCGGGAACTGAAAACCAGCTCGCCCGATCTTCTGAAGCGAACGATCGTCGTAACCGCCGTCTCGAATCACGCGCTCGCCAACTTCGAAGACAGCGGGCTCGTACGCTGCGTCCTGCGCAAACCGTTCGACATCAACCAGTTCATCAACGAAGTGCTGGCCTGCGCGACGGACAACGGCGGGAACTGAGGGGCAGAGACAAGGGATCAGAGACAAGAGACAAGGGTAAGTTCTCTCGTTCTCTCCCGAGTCCCTCATCCATTCTCAGTGTCC
The DNA here is from genome assembly GCA_035577085.1 of Thermoanaerobaculia bacterium. GTDB lineage: Bacteria > Acidobacteriota > Thermoanaerobaculia > Gp7-AA8 > Gp7-AA8 > JADGNZ01. The sequence goes on along the minus strand of DATLVW010000743.1, from coordinate 4,836 downwards.
CTTCGCCTCGGCCCCTTGTCTCTGATCTCTTGTCTCTTGTCTCTGCCCCCTCCCCCGTGATGCAAAACATTGCATTTCAACTCCCACCCGGCTATTACTTCGCCCGAGGAGCATCGAGATGACGGTAACCACAGAAACCACCGAAGCGATGACCGCCGATGAGATCGTCGCCCTGACCAAGCGCCACACCATCTTTTCCTGGTCCGCCCAGGGCAGCGTCAATCCCATCCCCATGGTCCGCGGCGAAGGGATCTACTTCTGGGACGCCAACGGCAAGCGCTACATGGACATGAACTCGCAGCTCATGTGCGTCAACATCGGCCACGGTGACCGCCGCGTCATCGACGCCATCAAGCGTCAGGCCGAGGAGTTGGCGTATGCGGGGCCGGGAATGGCGACACCGGTGCGCGCCCGCGTCGGCAAGATGCTCGCCGACCTCACCCCCGGCGACCTCAATCGCTTCTTCTTCACCCTCGGCGGCGCCGAAGCCAACGAAAACGCCATCCGTGTGGCGCGCATGGTCACCGGCCGGCAGAAAATCATGGCCCGCTACCGTTCGTATCACGGCGCAACGTCCGGCGCGATCTCGCTCACCGGCGATCCGCGCCGCTGGGCCAACGAGCCCGGCCTCCCCGGCGTCGTCCGCTTCTTCGATCCCTACAAATACCGCAGCCATCTCTTCCGAGAAGGCGACAGCGACGAGATGTTCACGCGCCGCTGCCTCGACGAGATCGAAGAGACGTTGATGTACGAAGGTCCGCAAACCATCGCCGCGATCTTCGTCGAGACCGTCACCGGCACGAACGGTCTCATCGTTCCGCCGGACGGCTACCTCCAGGGTCTGCGCCAGATCTGCGACCGCCACGGCATCCTCCTCGTGTGCGATGAAGTGATGTGCGGCCTCGGCAGAACCGGAAAGTGGTTCGCCGCCGATCATTGGAACGTCGTCCCCGACATGATCACGATGGCCAAGGGCCTGACGTCAGCGTATCTCCCCCTCGGCGCGCTGGCGATGAGCGACCGCATCGCCAACTACTTCGACAAGAACACCTTCTTCGGCGGTCTCACCTACAACGCCCATCCGATGAGCCTCGCCGCCGCCGAAGCGTGCCTGCAGGCGATGATCGACGACGACACGATGGTGCATACGCAGAAGATGGGACGCGTGCTCCGCGAACTTCACGGCGTGATGAAGGACAGGCACCCCTCGGTCGGCGACGTCCGCTCCATCGGCCTTTTCGGCGTCCTGGAACTGGTGCGCAACCGCATAACGAAAGAGCCGATGGCCCCGTTCAACGGCACCAGCCCCGAGATGCAGAAGCTCGGCGCGTTCCTGAAAGAGAACGGCATGTACGCCTTCATCAACTGGAACAACCTCTTCACCAACCCGCCGCTGTGCATTACGGAAGCACAGCTCCGCGAAGCATTCGAGCTGATCGATAGGGGTCTGGAGATTACGGATGCCGCAGTGACGGGTTAGCGTTTTCTCTGTGACCTCTGTGTCTCTGTGGTTAAGAGTCAGGGCCGACGCGCGAATCCCAGCCCACAACCCCAAGCCCCGCTCGGCTGGCTGATGACTTTCGCCGATTAGCAACGTCCGTTCAACGATTTGCGACGCGGATGGTAAAGAGATTGCTTTACCGAATGCGTCCGGGCCGGGGCCTGCTGGAGTATCGATGAACCGCAGAGTGGACGAAACCGTGGCTGATCGAGAAGTGTCGTACGAAGTACCAAACCCCGCGGCGAGACAGGCTCCGAAGCCTGTGGAAGACGACGACAGGAACGCGACCGCCCGGCCGAACCGGCGCGGGCGATTCATCCTGATCGCGATCGGAATCGTGATCGCCATCGTGATCGTCGTCGCGCTGCGCAAGCGATCGGCCACAGAAGCGCAGACGTCGAAAGAGGCAGCAGCGGCCGGAAAGAACCGCGCCTCGACGGTCGCCGTCGCTCCAGTCGAGCAGCGCGATGTTCCCGTCTATCTCGACGGGCTCGGCAACGTCAATGCCCTCAACACAGTGACCGTCAAGACGCGCATCGATGGACAGCTCGAGCGTTTCAACTTTCAGGAAGGGCAGATGGTCCACGCCGGCGAGGAGTTGGCGCTGATCGACCCGCGGCCCTCGGAAGCGGCGCTCGCGCAAGCCCAGGCCACGAAATTCAGGGATGAGGCGACGCTGGAAAACACGCGGCGCGATCTGCAGCGCTTCGCCGATCTGTACAAAGCCGGCGTGATCCCGCAACAGCAATACAACACGCAACAGTCGCAACTGCGCGTCAACGAAGGCTCAGTCAAGGCGGACGCGGCGCAGGTCCAGAACGCGCAGCTCAACGTCAGCTACTGTCACATCAAGTCGCCGATCGATGGGCGCATCGGCATTCGTTCAGTCGATCCCGGCAACATGGTCCACGCCTCCGATCCGAACGGGCTGATCGTCATCACGCAATTGCAGCCGATCGCGGTCCTCTTCACCGTACCCGAGGACAGCCTTCCGGCGGTTGCGCAACACATGCGCGGCGGACTTCCCGTGGAGGCCTGGAGCCGGGACAGCACGCAGAAGCTAGCCGACGGCCGTCTCCTGACCATCGACAACCAGATCGATCCGAACACCGGCACGTTCCGGTGCAAAGCCGTCTTCGACAACAAAGACGGCGCACTCTTTCCGAACCAGTTCGTCAACGCCCGCCTTCGAGTCGACGTCCGGCACAACGCGCTGACCGTTCCCGCTGCGGCGGTACAGCACGGCTCGCAGGGAACGTACGTCTACGTCGTGCGGCCGGACAAAACAGTGGACGCGCGGCCGGTCGCTGTTGTGATGACCGAGGGGACGACATCGGTACTGGGTGGTGGAGTGAATCCCGGCGATCAGGTGGTGACCGACGGAGCGGACAAGCTCCAGCCGCACGGCAAAGTCGAGATCGCCGGAGCGGGCGGTGGCCGTGGCGGAGGCAGGAACGGCGGCGCGGGCAAAGGGGCGCCGGGAGCAGGCAGGAGGAAACAGGCGGGCCAGTCGTGAACCCATCCCGCATTTTCATTCTGCGGCCGGTCGCCACCTCGCTGCTGATGGCGGCCATCTTACTGGCCGGCTTCGTTGCCTTTCGCCAACTCCCCGTTTCGGCGTTGCCGCAAGTCGACTATCCGACGATTCAGGTGCTGACGTTCTATCCGGGCGCGAGTCCCGACGTCATGACTTCGTCCGTCACGGCGCCGATGGAACGTCAATTCGGGCAGATCCCCGGTCTTACGCAGATGAGCTCGACCAGCTCATTCGGCGGCTCGCTCATCACGCTGCAGTTCGATCTCAAACAGAACATCGACGTCGCGGAGCAGGAAGTGCAGGCGGCGATCAACGCCGCGGCGAGCTTTCTTCCGCGCGACCTGCCCAATCCGCCCATCTACAGCAAGGTCAACCCCGCCGACACCCCCATCCTCACGCTTGCGCTCACATCGACGCAGCTTCCGCTGAGCAAAGTGGAGGACCTCGCCGATACGACGCTCGCGCAGAAGATCTCGCAGCTTCCCGGCGTTGGTCTGGTCACGATCAGCGGCGGTCAGAAGCCGGCCGTGCGCGTACAGGCCAATCCGTCGGCGCTCGCTTCCTATGGTTTGAGTCTCGAGGATCTGCGCACGGGACTGGCTGCCGCGAACACGGATCAGGCCAAAGGCAACCTGCAAGGTCCGTCGCAGAGTTTCAGCATCGGCGCGAACGACCAGATCTACGCCAGCGCCGACTACAAGCCGGTCATCATCGCCTATCGGAACGGCGCGCCCATTCGCGTGGGCGATGTGGCCAGCGTCGTCGACGGCGTCGAGAACGCGCAGCAGGCAGCGTGGATGAACGCGACGCCGGCCGTGATCATGAACGTGCAGCGGCAGCCCGGCGCGAACATCATCAACGTCGTCGACCGCATCGAACAGCTCTTGCCGCAGCTCTCCGCAAGTCTTCCGCCGACGGTCAAGGTCACGGTCCTCACCGACCGCACTGTCACCATCCGCGCCTCGGTACACGACGTGGAGCTGGAGTTGCTGCTCACGATCGCTCTCGTCGTGATGGTGATCTTCCTGTTTCTGCGCCGCCTGTCGGCAACCATCATTCCGAGCGTCGCCGTTCCGCTGTCGATCGTCGGCACCTTCGGCGTGATGTACCTCCTCGGCTACTCCCTCGACAACCTCTCCCTCATGGCGCTGACCATCTCCACCGGCTTCGTCGTCGACGACGCCATCGTCATGATCGAGAACATCACGCGCTACATCGAAGAGGGCCACGCACCGCTCGAGGCCGCGTTGATGGGCTCGAAGCAGATCGGCTTCACCATCGTGTCATTGACCGTCTCGCTGATCGCCGTGCTGATTCCTCTGCTCTTCATGGGCGACATCGTCGGGCGTCTTTTCCGCGAGTTCGCAGTCACGCTCAGCGTCACCATTCTCGTCTCCGCGGTTGTCTCGCTCACGCTGACACCGATGATGTCAGCCAAGCTTCTCAAGCCGGACAAGAAGGGCGAGGAGAGCCGCTTCTACCTCAAATCGGAAGAGCTCTTCAACCGCGTGATCGCCTACTACGGCCGCACGCTTCAGTTCGTACTGCGGCACCAGACCACGACGCTGATCGTCACCTTCGCCACGCTCGTGCTGACGCTCATCCTCTACATCGTCGTGCCGAAGGGCTTCTTTCCTGTCCAGGACACCGGCGTGATTCTCGGCATCTCCGAGGCACCGGAGACGACGTCGTTCGCGCGCATGGCCGACCGGCAGCAAGCGCTCGCGGATGTGGTCACCAAGGAGCCGGACGTGGAAAGCGTCTCGTCGTTCATTGGCGTCGACGGTACGAACATGAC
>DATLVW010000742.1:0-4730 GCA_035577085.1 Thermoanaerobaculia bacterium | reverse complement strand
CGGCCAGACCGGCCGGATATCGAGAGCCGGTCTTGTCCTCTTTCTGCTTGCCGAGGACGATCTTCCGCTCCGGCGCGGCCACGCCGTCTTTCCATGTGTAGCAGAAGATCGAATCGTCGTTGCCTCCGGAGACGTACAAATGCCCGCCGTCCGGCGCGAAGGCGATGCCGTAAAACGCCGCCTCCTGCTTGATCGTCTGCGAGACGGTACGAGTCTTCAGATCGACGATCTGCAAACCCTGCTCGCGCCAGCCGCTCAGCACGACGACAAGCTTCCCGCCGCCCGGCGCAAGCGTCATCCCCAGCGGCATGCTGCCAAGGTCGATTGCCTCCCCAGCCGGATCGAGACGGACGCCGGTAGCCAGCGGACCGGTGAATTGTGCGGACGCCATCGTTGCCGCATAAAACAGGAGGATCGGAGCGGAGATTGTCTTCATATTGGCCTCCTCAGCAGTATCTGCGAAGAGTATCCGAGAGGGGTCAGGTCGAAACCGAAACTGACGACAGTTTGCATCGAACGCAATGTTCGTAGCGAGGAGTCGTCGGTTTCGGTTTCGACCTGACCCCTCTCGGGCGGAACGCGGCGCTCGGTACGCTGGCGATCGGCCTGATGGCGGCGTGCACGAAGTCGAAATCTGGGTGAAGTCAGGTCTCCACCGAATCTTCATCGAGTGAAGACCTGACCGTCGCACTACCTTCCACTGCGCTCTCTACCTTCCGGACTTCCCTCGATGACCGCGGTTCACTTTCGCCGCCTTCTGACTGTGGACGAGCGACCGCGTCCTGGTATGCGATCGTCCCACCTTGCTGTGGGACATCGTGAGCGTCTTGTTTCCTTCTGTGTTCACCATCGTCCGAGTCCAGCCGCTGCCGGACCTGGTCGCGGTCCTGGTGACCGATCCAGCAGGGTTCGTTACTGTATGCGTCCTCACCGTTGTGCCTGGCGAAGGACTCTGCACTGAATTCGTGCTCACTGCTCTCGGTGTGTTCATCGGCATCGCAGGCATAGCACCCATACCGCCGGCGTTCTTATTTCGCTGTGCTGCCAAAGGCATACAGACGAGCATGCCCGCGGCAACGACCGTAAGAATTCTGTTGCGCATTGTGTCCTCCTTCCGTTGACGTCGCTTCGGGCACGAGCTTGGGCAACGTCAATAAGAGGTGCGAGCGATGTGCCGACTTTCAGTCACTACGCAACCACAGAGACACAGAGAACACAGAGGGGTCTGTGTGACCTCTGTGCCTCTGTGGTGACCGGTTTTTCAAATTGACCGAATGGGTACAAACACCAAGCTCACACTCAACTCTCTTCCCCGAGCGGCAAGCGACCGTGTACGCACGTGCCGCCGCCGGGTACCGAGTCGATCCGCAGATCTCCTCCAGCGAGCGTGGCGCGCTCCTGCATACTGAGCAAGCCCTGGCTTTCTCCCTCAATGGCGCGCTTGCGCGCGGCAGACACATCGAATCCGCGGCCGTCATCGCGCACCACGAGTTCCAAGCTCCCGTTGGCCTCGCTCAGCTCGACCTCGACGAGGTGCGCCTGCGCGTGACGGATGACATTGCTCAGCGCCTCCTGCACGACGCGGAAGCAAGTCATTTCCACGACGGCCGGCAGCCTCCGCCCGAGGGGAGCGATGGCGATGCGGAACGCGAGTCCGGCGCGTTTCGCCTCGTGCTCCACATGCCACCGCAACGCCTCCTCGAGCCCGAGCTCGTCGAGCAGCGGCGGTCGGAGGGCCTGGGCCAGATTACGCATGCGCGCGATGGCGCCGTCGACCAGTTCAACGCTCTCGGAGCTATCGCACTGCAGTCGTTGAAGGTTGAGCTTGAGGGCGAACAGCACCTGCCCGAAGTCGTCGTGGAGCTCGCGCGCAACCACGCGGCGCTCCGCCTCCTGCGCTTCGATCAGCTTGCGAGACAGCGTCTCCAGTTGCTTCGCTCTCCGCCCCAGCTCCTCCTCGGCGTTCTTGCGCTCGGTGACGTCGGCATTGGTTCCGTAGGCGCGGACCGGCCGGCCTGCCGCGTCGCGGACGACCGTGGCGCGGCCGAAGATCCAGTGCACACTGCCGTCCGGCCAGATGACGCGGTACTCGATGGTGTCCGGCCCCGTACCGCCATCCAACAGTTCGCGGCGGCGCATGACCCAGCCGCGGTCGTCGGGATGAACGGCCTCGACGTAATCCTCCATCCGCGTGCCTTTGCTCCGGTCGTCGCCGAAGAAGAGGCGCCCATTCGCTTCCGTGTTGAAGACCTGTCCGCTGATCAGGTCCTGCTCCCAGCTTCCGGTCTGCCCCAGCTTCTCCGCATCGATCAGCAGCCTCTCGGTGTTGCGCAACGCCTCCTCGGCACGCACGCGCTCCGTCACATCCTCGTTGATCACGACTGCACCGGTGATGACGCCATCCGCGTCGAGAATGGGTGCCGCGTAATTCTCGATGGTCTTGCGCTCCCCGCCGAACGTCTCGATGTCGATCAGTTCGTCGCGGGTGGTTTGCCCCTCGTCGAGCGCGCGGTGCGAAGCCCACTCTCCCGGGGTAACCGCCTGCGCCGTGCCGTGGCGGAACCCCTTGCTCCTGGCCCACCGCTCCTCCCCCGACGCGATCGTTACGCCCCAGATTTGAGTGGAGGCGGGATTGTGCAGCACGACGTCTCCCGCTCGATTCAGCACGACGACACCCACCGGGAGGGTTTCGAGAACGCGTCGCAGGAGCCGCTGGCCGGCTCGGACCTGCTCCTCGCTGCGCACGCGGTCGGTGATGTCGAGTGCGATGCCGGCTATGCCGACCACGTTCCCGGCCGGATCGCGGAACGGCTCGAGCTCGAGCTGCGCGGCGCTCGTCCCATCATCGATCTCCATCTTGCTGGACTGGCCCGCCAGCGCCTGCCGGCACCCCTCCAGGACACGGTCGCGGTCGGGGGATTGCGCGAATAGTTCGGGGACGGTTTTTCCCACCGCGGAAGGGCTGCCCGGGAACGCTACCCCCGCGTCCCACACGACGCGCAGCTCGCGATCCGTCACGCAGGCCCGGCCGGGAATCTGTTCCGTGAAAAGCCGCAAGCGCGTCTCGGTATCCTTCAACTGGCTGATGTCGATCATGGCGCCGACGGCGTAGCAGGCGCGCCCATCGGCGTCGCGTTCGACCGCGCACCTCGAGGCCACCCACGCCCAGGAGCCGTCCTTGCGGAGGAATCGGTATTCGTTCGACCAGCCGGAGGCGCCGCTCTCGATTGCCTGAGCGACGTTTTGTTCGAGGTGCTCGATGTCGTCAGGATGGACGCGTTCGCGCCACCAGTTGACGTGGTTCACGACCTCGTCCAGGTGGTAGCCGAAAATCGACTCCAGACTCCGGTCCCAGGTCACCACGCCGCTTTGGAGATCTCTCTCCCAGATGGCATCGAAGGCGACGTGAGCGAGCAACCGGTCTCGCGCTTCGCTGCGTCGACCTGAAGTCTTCGTGGACATATGCAGGCGGTACAGTGTTTCCGGGTGTTTCATTATCGCCCGGATCGTGATCGAGGACGATCGCGCGGCGCCCGGAAGGGTCTTCGGTTTTAGTTTCGACCTGACACCTCGGATCAGAATGATCCCAGCGTGGATGAGGACGTTCGTATCAACGGCGATCATGCAGGTCCTCTCGCGGCTGGGGAGCAGTCCCTCTGAGAAGAAGCGCATGCTCGTGATCCTGCCTCCCCGGCGTTCAAGGATCGGGCGACTGCGTCAGCAATCTCAACCGCCTCCCGTGCCGGCGATCGGCGGCCGTTTGGGCCGCATGGGTAGGGAATGAACGCAATACCGGCTCTCCTCTGATGAGGAGAGACAGCATGAGCCCTGGAACGTTCAATCTCGTCATCGACAACCAGACCGAGAAGTACTCGAATAACGAGGTCTATATTTACGTCATCGGGCATAATCCGAACAGCAATAACGTATTCGCTTGGCTGAATGCCAGCGGAACGCTCACCGATGCGCCGCCGAGTAGTTCGCCGGCGAACCTTCCTCTCAACGCGTCCGGGACCACGACGTTCACCGTCCCCTACATCACCAGCGGTCGGATCTGGATCTCCCTCGGCGCGGCGCTGATCATGCCGTTCAACAGCGACAACCCACCGGGCCAGATCCAGCCGTCGGTTTCGAACCCGAGCGATCCGAACATCAACGCGCTATGGGATTTCGCGGAATTCAATTTCGACAGCACGAGCCTGTTCGTCAATACATCGCAGGTCGACGCGTTCGCCATTCCGATCCAGTTGACGCTGGACGGCACTGTGGCTTCGACGCCAGTGTCGGTGGTCGGCGTCGACGGCGCCGGCTGGACGGCCGTTCAGAAGGCCGTCCTTGCAAACCCCACCTTCAGCCCGCTCGTCATCAACAACGCGAATGGCGATTTCGTCCGCGTCCTGCAGCCGAACGACGGCATCACCTATGGCGTTTTCGATGCCAGCTATCTCGATGTCTACATCGACAGTTGCTGGACCTTCTACCAGACCAACGAAATGATCATGGATCTCACCGCGGCAGGATTCGGCAAGGTGGTGGGGACGGTCGACTTCAACAGCAACTTCAACTTTCTGACGCAGGACACCAACAGCCTCTTGAAGATCGTCGCGACGATTCCGAAGCCGACGACGCAGCAGGCGTTCGCCTGCAACGGACCGCTTGCGACGGGCAATGACGAACAGCAGGCCATTCAGAACGTGATCGCGGCGGGCCTGAACCGCGGAGTCCTGGAG
>DATLVW010000741.1:0-4437 GCA_035577085.1 Thermoanaerobaculia bacterium | reverse complement strand
GGCCGCGAGCGCTTCGTCCGGGCGTCCCATGGACTTGAGTACTTCCGCGCGTCCGTTCTTCGCGACAACGTTGCTTGGAAACTCTTGGATGAGTGAGTCATACGCCGCAAGAGCCTCGTCGAACCGCCCCATAGACTTGAGCACTTCTGCGCGCCCGCCCTTCGCCACCTCGTCGTACGGGTAGTCACGAATCGTGTCCTCGAAAGCGGCAAGCGATTCCTCCAGCATTCCCATACTTAGAAGTACGCTCGCGTGGCCTTTTCGGGCGATCAGATTGTTACCGAACTCCCCGGCGAGTTGATAGGCGGTCAGCGCATCGTCAAATTTGTTCAGGATCAATGAGGCGTCACCGACTTGTGCCCACGCCCACCCATCCTGGTGACGAACGCCAACAGCACGGTTGGCCAGTTCCAACTGCAGTTCAAAGAGTTCCAGGGCCTTAGCTTCCATCGCCAAATCGCACAGCGATTTGCTCGTGTTTTCCGCCTTGCGGTCGAGTGGAAGTTGGTATTCGATGAGTTCATCGACAAGTCGTTCGACGAGATCGAAGTCTGCCGCTCGCATGCGGTCCACGATCGCCTCTTTCTTTTGTTGCACATTTGCGAATACCGACATGCGGTCGATGCTGAGACGCTCACCCTCTCTGGGACCGTCCAATGGCACCCACCGCAGAGATTCAGGCTCCGCTGTCACGCGCAGGGTCACCTTCCGGCTAGCTGGAAGAAGTTTCAACTCGGCGATCAACTCCTCGACGATTCGTCGGTAGTTGGTTACTGGCTGCAGCACACTTAGCGCGGCGAACCTGAATTCGTCGTAGCGGGCGCCTTCGGCGGCGTGGACGAGGTGCCGGAAGACACCATTGCGTGCCGCGAGGACGGTGGCCTCATGACCAGAATCCGGTAAACGCAAGACGCGAGCGCAGACGGAATTCCACGCTTCAGACACGCGCTCGATCGTGGGCTGCAGGTCCGACAGGCGATACAGCATTGCTGCGGCTGTGCTTCCTCCTACTCCCTGAGCGCATCGAAGTGCTCCATCCATGTCGGCCTCGGATGGGAGAGGTGCTCCATAGAGAACGCCTTCGAGCCATGACCTGAGATCCGAATCGAGCAGCATGTGATTCAGGGTCGCTGCAGTTTCTGTTCGTGTCTCGTCGGACAGGTCACGGTCGAGCAGGATGAGCGCGAGATCAAGGCACTCCTGGCGAATGTGGTGGCGTCTCAGAGTTTCGAGTGCCTCATCAGCACTAGCGACGCTGATAAAATCAATGCTGCGGGCATCGCCGAATACTGACGGCAGATCGCTGAAACTTCCGGGAACTGCTGTGTGATCGCGGTCCAAGCGGAGAAGCGACGCTTGACCTCCCTCGATGAGGAGACCTCTTCCAGACATGCCGTTTAGGACTGCCTGCATCAAAACCTCTCACGCGACAACAAGTGGAACCCCCAATTTCTTCAGCTTCTCACTCAGCGCCCTCAGCCTGACGGCAGGTGTCGCGGTGATTGAGATACTAACTTGCTCAACGGTTCGCATGGAAATCGAGCCGTAGACGTGCGCCTCCACGAACGCGTCGTCGCCGGACGTTGCCCCGTCGGATTTCAGCACAGCGGGCAAATCCGCAGATGTTGTCGACGGCGATAGCATCGAAGCCAGTTTGGCGACTGCCAACCTGCCCCGCTGCGCCCATGACGCACGATGTCCTGGCGGAATCACGAAGCTGTTCCTCACCACAAACGCGGCTGTGTTCTCCGTGAATGCTGTTGTTCGAAAGTCGATCATGTCGGTCTTCAGGATCAAGTGACAGTCACCGAAGTGCGCGAGTCCGCTCTCATCCAGAGTCAGCGCGCCGAAGCGAACCTCCTTCTGATAGTAGGCAAAGAGCAAGGCGTCGATGGCGGGACGAATGGCGTCCCATTTCGAATCCGTTGGAATGCGGATGCCAGCCTCGACGAGGCTGTGGAATGTAGCGTACAACTGGTTGTCACCTGAGGCGAGACGGTAGATTTCGCTGGAGTCCCGCGAAATGACCACTCGCGACTTCTTGGCTGTCTCATCTTCAAGGTCTGCAGTGATGACACTTGTCCCCTTTGCCGCCGCACTCGCGACGGCAGTGCCGTAGCGAACATCAAGCGCAGTCACCTCGGCTCGATCAGATGCGATCGCCACGTTTGGAAAAAGGGACGGTCGCGAACAGTGAGGGCATCGATTGGCAGAGATCGGCATGCTGAAACTACAAAACGTGCACGTTTGAGTCCTGCCAGAGCTCAACATTTCACCTCAAATAGTTGGGTTGATCAGCCATTCTAGGCATAACTGCGGAACAGCGCTACCGGCAGCACCGGTGAGCCTCGTGGACCGCGCTTCCCGGCTTACTGCGTCGCCCTCGCCGGACCGCGGAAGTTCCGTCGCGCGAGCAACATCCAGACCGCGATCAGCACGATCGAGACGCCGATCATCGTCCAGAGGACCAGTTCGTTTGGGGGGAGCATGAAGACGATCGTGATGATGACGATCCAGATTACGGCGATGACGTTGATGGGCGAGGACCAGGTGCCGAGAGACCAGGCGGCGACGGAGGGGGTCATGTGCTCGCCGGTGCCGCGGAGGCGGTTGCGCAGGTTGAGCAGGACGGGGATGCCGTAGGCGAGGTAGAGGCAGATGGTGCTGATCGACGTCACGACGAACCATGCGGCGGCGTACAGACAGGTGATGACGCTGAGCACGGACGTCACGATGATGGCGACTGCCGGCGTGCGATGCGTTCCGTTCACGCGTTTGAGCCAGCGCGAGCCGGGCATGCCGTCGTCGCGGGCGAAGGCGTACCACATCCTTCCCATCGAGGTGACCGAGGCGACGCCGCAGAGCCACATGGCCACGCCGATGACCACGGCGATGATGTTGGCGAGGAAGGGGGCGAGGTTCTTCGAGACGATGTAGAGAACGGGATAGGGATCGTTCGCCGTTGTTGCTATGTCCCCCGAGGGGATGCACCACGTCAGGATCATCAACATGACGTAGCCGGCGATGGCCGAGACGCCGACCGACATCACGATTCCCCACGCGGTGTTCTTCCGCGCCATCACCGTCTCTTCTGCGAGGTGCGCCGAGGCGTCGTAGCCGGTGAAGGTCCATTGCGCTTGCAGCATTGCCAGCGCGAAGAAGAGGAGCGGTGGCGTGGTGGCGTATAGCATTGCCAGCGAAGGGAAGAGACGGAAGAGCGGCGATCGAATGGTGAAGTCGCCGATCGTCAGCGGCGCTGCTGCGATCTCGGCGCCGTGCACCACCGGCTTCCACGCGAAGAGAAACGACGCTGGGTTGTGGTGCTTGCCGAAGATCGTCAGCGCCAGCGCGATGAGAAGGACGCCGCCGATGTGCCACCAGACGCTGATGTCGGAGAGACGCGCGGTGAGGCGGATGCTCCAGAGGTTGATGGCCACTTGCGGGATGAGGATCAGCACCATGACGCCGACCTGAAACCACCAGCTCTTCGGTTCGCGCGTGAAGATGCCGATGATGTAGATGGCGGCGGCGACGTTGATCCCGGCCGTGATCGAGACCTGCCCGATCATGTTCAGCCACGCTGTGACCCAGGCCCAGGTGCGGCCGCCGAGGCGAAAGGCCCAGAAGTAGAGACCGCCGGCGGTCGGATAGGCCGAGGCGATCTCCGCCATCGACATCGCCACGGTCATCGTGAGCAGGCTGACGACCGGCCAGCCGACGGAGTTCGCGATCGGGCCGGCGAATTTGAGCCCATAACCGAACAGCAGCACCGCGCCGGTGAGAATCGAGATGATCGAGAAGGAGACGGCGAAGTTGGAGAAGCCGCCCATCTCGCGGAAGAGCTGCTGCGTGTAGCCGAGGTTGGCAAGATCGCGGGCGTCGTCGTCGGTATTCATTCTGTTAGAAGCTTAACCACAGAGGCACAGAGAGCACAGAGGTCATTTTTCGCCGAGGAGGCGTTCCTGGTATCGACGCGACAGGCGCAGGGTCTCGCCGCTGCGCAGCACGATGATGTAGTCGCCGTGAAAGTGCGACTGCACTTCCTTGATCTCCTCGATGTTGACGATGCCGGAGCGGTGAATGCGGGCGAAGCGTTTCGGATCTAGACGCGTTTCGAGATCCGCCAGTGTTCCGCGCACAAGATGCGAGCCCTCGGCTGTGTGCAAGCGAACGTAATTGCCCTCGGCGGTCAGGTGCACGACGTCCTTCGTGGTCACGAAGAAGAGCCGGTCGCCGTGGCGGACGACGATGCGCTCCAGGTGTGAGGCGGTCTGGGGCAGTGAAGCCAGCAACGTCGCGAGCTTGCCTGCTTCGTCTTCACCGTCTTCGAGCCGCGTCCGCGCACGGCTGAAGGCAACGTCGAATCGCTCGCGTGAGAACGGTTTGAGCAGGTAATCGACGGCGTGAACGTCGAAGGCCTGCAGCGCGAACTCGTCG
>DATLVW010000740.1:0-2524 GCA_035577085.1 Thermoanaerobaculia bacterium | reverse complement strand
GAGCTGATCGACTTCTGCGAGCTCTCCCCCGAGCTGTCGCGCGACTTCCGCGGACTCCGCGTCTGGCTGCCACTGAAGCTGTTCGGCATCGAGCCCTTCCGCCAACAACTCGAGGAGAAACTCGATCTCACCGAATGGGCCGCCGCGCAGTTGCACACGATCAACGGCATCGAAGTCATCGCCGAGCCGCAGCTCAGCATCACGGCATTTCGCCTGGTACACCCCGGCCTCGATGACGCTGCAATCGACGCGCTCAACCACGATCTGATCGCCCGCATCAACGCCCGGCAACGCGTCATGCTGACCGGCGCAACCGTCGCCGGCCGCTTCGTCATCCGCATCTGCGTCGTCTCCCACCGCACCCACCGCGAGCGGATGGAGATGTGCATGGAAGATGTTCGCGCGGCGGTTTCGGAGACGGATCCGCAGATGTCGCAGATGAACGCAGATTAGGACGCAGCTTTTATCTGCGTCCCATCTGCGTCATCTGCGGATCAAAAAAATCTACCAGATCGAACAGCGCTTCGATGCCTCGCGCACCATCTTGTCGCCCTCGTTGCAGTGATAGGCCTTCCAGAACTCCGGCATGTTCTGGACCGTGCCATTGACGCGGAACGGGCCTTGCGCGTGCGGGTCGGTCAGCGCGCGGCGGGTCGCTTCCTGCGCGGCCATGTTCTCGCCCCAGACTTGGGCAAAGCCGAGGAAGAAGCGCTGCTCGGGTGAGAAGCCGTCGATCGTCTTGCGCTCTTTGCCTTCGAGCGACTTCTCGTATGCGCGCAACGCGATCGTGGCGCCGCCGAGGTCGGCGACGGATTCGCCGTTGACGAGCTTGCCGTTGATGTTGATTCCGGGCGCCACATTGAACTCGCTGTATTCGGTGGCGACGCAGTCTGTGCGCGCCTGGAACGCCTTCAAATCCTCAGGCGTGAACCAGTTGCGGAGATTGCCCTGCGGGTCGAACTTCGCCCCCTGATCGTCGAAGCCGTGCGTCATCTCGTGGCCTATGACCGTGCCAATGCCGCCGTAGTTGTAGGCATCGTCCGCATTCGGATCGAAGAACGGCGGCTGCAGGATACCGGCCGGGAACGTGATGTTGTTCTGCGGCGGGTTGTAGCTGGCGTTCACCGTCGGCGGCGTGAAACCACCCCACTCGCTCGGATCGTCCGGATGGCCGATGCGCTCGATGTTGTGGTGATACGCCCATGCCCGCGATGCCTGCACATTCGCCGCGTACGAGGCACGGCTGATCGCGAGCGCCGAATAATCGCGCCACTTGTCGGGATAGCCGATGCGGCGCTGGAACGCGTTCAGCTTCGCCAGCGCGGCCGCCTTCGTCTCCGGTCCCATCCACGTCAGAGTCGGGATATCCTCGCGCAGGGCACCGACGAGGTTGTCGATCAACTTGTTCATCTTCGCCTTCGCTTCCGGTGTGAAGTTGCGGCGGATGTACTCCTGGCCGAGAAGCTGGCCGATGTTGCCGTCGGCCGAGCGCACGCAGCGCTTCCAACGTTCCTGCTGTTCCTTCGTACCAGAGAGGACGCGGCCGCTAAAGTTGAAGTCTTCCGTCACGAACGCGCTCGACAGCGACGGCGCGGCGCCTTCGACGACCTGCCAGCGCAACAGAGCCTTCCAGTCATCGAGAGGAACGTCGTTTAGGAGCTGGCTGACCGACTGGATGTACTTCGGCTGCGAGACGTTGATCGAAGTCTCGTTGACGCCGAGCGTGTGAAGGTACGAGGGCCAGTCGACGGCAGGCGCCATCGAAGCGAGGTCGGCGAGCTTGGTTGGGTGATACGTGTTCTCGGGACTGCGCAGCTCGACGCGGGGAAGCTGCGCCGTGGCCAGCTTCGTCTCCAGCACCAGGATCCGC
Organism: Thermoanaerobaculia bacterium; assembly: GCA_035577085.1. GTDB lineage: Bacteria > Acidobacteriota > Thermoanaerobaculia > Gp7-AA8 > Gp7-AA8 > JADGNZ01. The sequence goes on along the minus strand of DATLVW010000740.1, from coordinate 654 downwards.
TGCGCGTCCGACGCAGCCTGATCGGGATTTACGCCGGCAAGAGTGAGCATTTTGGTGACGTGATCGACGTACTGAACGCGAATCTTCTTGAAGTTGTCGGTGTCGCGGAGGTAATAGTCGCGGTCGGGAAGTCCGAGCGATCCCGTGCCCAGGCCGGCGATGATCATCTTGCTGTTTTTGAGATCGTTCTGACCGCCCACGCGGAAGAGCGGCGCGTAGCCTGCCGTCTGCATATGAGTGATCTCGGCGAGGAGCGAGGCCCGGTCGCTGACTGCGTTGATCCGATCGAGCTCCGGCTGGATCGGCGTGACGCCGGCAGTCTCAATCGCGGTTTCATTCATACAGGAGGCGTAAAAGTCGCCGACTTTCTGTTCCGCGCTGCCGGGAGCGGCGGTGGTGAGCGCCGCATCCTGCTCGGCGATCTGATGGAGCACATCGCGGTTGCGCTCCGAGAGCTCTTCGAATCGCCCGTAGCGGGAGTACTGCGCCGGGAGCGGATGCGTGTCGCGCCACTTGCCGACAGCGAATCGATAGAAGTCGTCGCAGGCTTTGACGCTGGTATCCATCGCAGTCAGATCGAAACCGTGCGGCGCGAAGTAGGCGGCAACCGGCGGCGCGGTTGTCGCAGCAACGGGTGCGGCGGTGTGTGACGAT
>DATLVW010000739.1:0-18561 GCA_035577085.1 Thermoanaerobaculia bacterium | reverse complement strand
AGTCCTGTGGACAGGCGCGATTTTTCACAGATAAACACGAGAACACCGCGTTCAAGCACGGGGAACCGCGTTCAAGCGCGACGGGACCGCGGTCAAACGCGACGGAACGCGGTCAAACGCGACGGAACGGCGGTCAAGCGCGACGGGGCGGCGTTCAAGCGCGACGGAACGGCGGTCAAACGCGACGGGACGGCGGTCAAACGCGACGGAACGGCGATCAAACGCGACGGGACGGCGGTCAAACGCGATGGACGGCGATCAAACGCGATGGAACGGCGGTCAAACGCGACGGAACGGCGGTCAAACGCGACGACACGGCGGATGAACGCGATAACGCGGCGGTATGTACCGGTTATCTGTGGTTTGTCGCGATTAGCCCTCGACTGGCCGCATTTCTCATACGTTTTCAGCGACTCCTTTGCGTCGAGCGCCTTCTCCCCCCGCAAAAAGCGCGGGGGATAAGGCGCTCGATGGGAAGGAGCTGGAGGAACTGGGGATAAGGGTGTGAGAAATGCGGGCTAACCGAGGGCTAACCGTCGCCGAAGTCCTCAGCGCCGCGCCGGGCCGATCGTGAACATCATTCCCATCGTCTTCCGATCGATGAGCGGCGTGGCCTGCCAGGCGACATGCTTTCCCGTGTGCCGGGCCAGGATTCCTTTCGCGACTGCATGGCCGATCAGTGCTCCCGCCACGACGTCGGAGGGGAAGTGCACGTGGTCATTCACGCGGGAGACGGCGACGCCGCTGGCCACCGTGTAGACGATTGTCGGGACGATCCATCCATCGTAGTGGCCGGCCACGGCGGTGGCGAAGGCGAAGGCGTTGGTGGCGTGGCCGGAGGGGAAGCTTTCGAAGTGTGTGTCGAACGGGTGAAACGACTGGCTGCCTTCGTTCTGGATGGGCCGGGCGCGGCCGAATGCACTCTTGAGCAGCGGCGTGACGATTCCCGCGGCGAAGAACTCTGACTGCAGCGAGTCGCGGCCGGCGTCGCGCAACGTGTCATCGTGGATACCGGCGCCGGTCAGAATCATCAGTGCCGAGATTTCGAGCGCGCGATGACCGCCGAACGGCGTCACCGTTTTCGCGAATTGATTGGTCGATGATGACCGCTGCTGCGCGAACTGGTTGGATGTCTGCTTGTCGACTGCGTACAGCGCGACCACCGCTGCCGTTCCTTCGCCGAAGCGCTCCCACGCCTGGCGATCCCAATGCAACGGCGCCGTCGCAATGCTTTTCGCGTCGCGCACGTAGCGGACGACCTCATGCTTGACGGCGGTGGCTGCACACCCGACCTTGCCGCCGCACGCATCGTCGCCATACGCCAGCGGCGTCACGAGAAGAATGATGAGAACGAAGTGGAGGAGGGGCCGCATGCGTGAAGATTACACAGGCTCCGAGGTGAACGGTCGATGAAGCGAATGTTTAGCGGAAGTTTATGCAATGCGCTGAATACTCGACACGTTGGCAAATGTCAGTTGTGCCAATAACAGGGGGAACCATGTACAAGAAGATCATTACCGTATTTGCATTCGCCACGATCCTTTCGGCTGGGGCCTTCGCCGCTACCTCGACCACCAAACAGCAGCCGAAGATCACAATGGAGCAGGCGCGCGCCACGGCGCTGAAGAAGGCGCCGGGCAAGGTCACGAGCGCAGAGCTCGAGAACGAGAAAGGGAAGCTCATCTACTCGTTCGACATCGCCACATCGAAGACGGAGGTGACGGAAGTCAACGTCGATGCCATGAACGGAAAAATCGTGGCCGTGCAGCACGAGAACGCCGCGAAGGAAGCGGCCGAGAAGAAGCAGGAAGCAAAAGAGAAGACGAACAAGCAGTGAATGGGGTGCAGAATCGGGGCGTGTTTGCGGATGTCAGCGAGCCGGCCTTTGACAATCTGATCGAGCCCTTTGGCTTGATCGGACACTTTCTGGAGCACCCTCCCGCCGGTTTCTCGATCCTCGACCTCGGCAACCACGTTCCTGCCTTCTCTGCGCCGTTCGATTTGCTGACGACGGTCGAAAGGCCAGTTCGTCGCGTGATCGATGCGTTGCCGTTTGCGGGGGCTTTGCGGCGGTTACTCGTTGCCAATACCTGCTTTGTCGGTACGACCACCTCGGAGTACTCGATCTTCCCTGCCAACACCTCGGCTGCTGATCTTGCGAACCGTCTCGCCACCGGTATTGCACCGCACTATCCCTTCCTGATCATCAAGGATCTCCCGGGCGATGCACTGCTGGTGGGTGAGGCGGCGCACGCATGGTCGCAGGAGCTCATTGAGGCGTGCCGCAGTCATGGCTTTGTCGCCGTGGAAGGGCAGGCGCTCGCGTATGTCCCGATCGACTTTGCGTCGACTGATGAATTCCTCGCGCGACGCTCCCATGCCCGGCGAAAGAATCTGCGGCGGAAACTGAAGGCAGCCGCGGGACTGCGCATCGAGGAGAAGCAATCCGGTGATGACGCGTTTTACTCAGAGCCGTTGCCGGCGCGCTTGTATGAGCTCTACAGGAACGTCTACGACCAGAGCGAGATCCATTTCGATCTCCTGACGGAGTCATTCTTCCGATCCGTCCTGCAGGATGCGACAATCGGGGGGATCATCTTTCTCTATTACGATGGCGTCGAGCTGATCGGCTTCAATCTCTGCTTTCATGAGAAGTCGATGCTCATCGACAAATACATCGGACTCGCGTATCCCCAGGCCCGCGATCACAATCTCTATGCGGTGAGCTGGTTTCACAATCTCGAGTACGCGCTGGCGCACGGCCTCCGCTACTACGTGGCCGGCTGGACCGATCCGGAAGTGAAACGGGAACTGGGAGCGCAGTTCACGTTCACGAAGCACATGGTCTATGTGCGAAACCCGTTTCTTCGCGGTCTGCTGCGACGATTGAGACGTCTGTTCGAAAGCGATCACGCGAGGCATGGAGGATGACCCGGCCGCTGATTCTCGATTTCGATGGCTCAGTCGCCTCCTCGGACGGTACCGTCGTCGACCTGCGGGAGCGCCAGGAGGCCATTCGCTTCGGGTGCCGCTTCGCCGCCTTGCGCCGCCTCGGCGACGAGCTTGCACCCGCACTGAGTGCGATGCCGCCCACCGCCTTCCTCGGCAGCGGCGACTATCACCACGTCAGCTACCTGCTCATTGAGCGCCTGCGTCGTCTCGCTGCCCCTGTGCAGGTCGTCGTTTTCGATAACCATCCGGACAACATGCGCTATCCCTTTGGCATTCATTGCGGTTCGTGGGTTTCGCACGTCAGCCGCCTGCCGTTCGTGTCATGCGTTCATGTAGTTGGAATCACGTCGACGGATGTTGAAGGCTTCAACGTCTGGCAGAACCATCTCCTGCCGCTGCATTCTGGTCGGGTGCGTTACTGGTGCGTGGGAAAAGATTTGCGTGGGATGCGCAGATTGGGCATCAAGCGCAGCCACTCCTTTGCGACCGTGGGCGATCTGCTCGATCAATTCGAGAATGAATCGCGAACCTGGAGGCAGCCGGTCTATCTCTCGATCGACAAGGATGTGCTGTCCCGCGACGTCGTGCAGACGAACTGGGATCAGGGTGTCATGACGCTGGAGGAGCTCGATCTTGCGATCGGCATGCTGAAGAAGCTCGTGATCGCGAGCGACGTGACCGGCGAAGTGTCCACGTATCGCTTCACAACGCGCTACAAGCGGATTCTGGCTGCGCTCGACCATCAACCGGAGATTCCGGAAGGCTCATTGCCACTTTGGCAGGCGCAGCATCAGGCCGTGAATCGCCGGCTGCTCTCAATGCTGGCTGGAGTCTCGGAGCACGCCGGCCAGTTGGGCGCAGATGCGCTCGAAATCGCGCTCCCGTAGCCAGGGGCTGTTCGATATCGTGAGCATGCGAGCCGCGAGATCGCGCGCGTTCGGGATCTCGCACGCGCCGAGTTGACGGCTCAGATACTGATAGTCCGGCAGTGCGTGAATGAACAGTCGAGTAACGCCGAGGCCGGCACGCCACAATCGATCGAGCGCGCGATCGCGAGTGCTTGCCGACGGCATCAGCACCATGAAGAAAGGCCACGTCCCTTGAGAGCCTTCCGGGTCTCCGATCACCGTGATGCCGGTGACGGATTCGAGCGTCTTCTTGCGAGCATCGGCTTGCATCGAGAGATCATCGAGGAATGCGGGCAGACGGACGGCGGCTCGTGCCCCCACCGCGCGCCGGAACGCGCCGACGCGATGGATCGGGATTGCAGACGAGAACTCATCGCCGACGGCAGCCACCAATCGGCCTCTGCGTAACGCTCTTCGCAACGCTATCCCGTAGACGATTGGAAGCAGGCCTGCTCGATACGAGATGCCGTACGCGATCAACTCCAACGACCGGCGCACCTCCCAAAGCAATCGATAAGGCGCAATCCGCTCACTTGTCGCCTGCAGCTCCCGCCGTACCTCGGGATCACGCGCAACAAGGACGCCACCCTCATAAAGTGTGAGACCCTTGCCGGCGGCAAGGCTGAAGAAGCCGATGTCGCCGACGGTACCTGCACGCCGACCCTTCCATTGCCCGCCAAGCGACTGCGCGGCATCCTCAATGACGAAGGCGCCTTCACGCCGCGCGACAGCGCTAATGGTTTCGAGATCGGCAACCCGTCCGCCCAAATGGGTCGCAATGACAGCGAGGGTTTCGCGATCACAAAGACGCGCGAGCTCCTCGGGACAGTAATCGAACGTGCTCGGCGCAACATCGCAGACGACAGGCACCAATCCGCAATGAAGAACGGCCAGTGCCACCAGCGGACAGGTATATCCGGGGATGATCACCTTGCGCCGCGTGGAGGCGCGCGCGAGCGTCGTCAGAGCAATCACGAGCGCCGATGTTCCGGAGCATTCCACTCTGACCCACGGCACGCCAAGCCATCCGGCGAGGCGCTCTTCGAGGGAAGCCGAGGCAGCGCGTCCGATGAAATCGCGCCAATACAGCGGAAGGCCGGCCGTAGGCGGAACTTCCCTCCAGCGATCAGGCATGGCTCTGCTTCGATTCACTGATGCTGAGCAGGATAATGCCCGCCACAATGCAGACCGCTCCCGCTGCCTTCGCCACCGAAACGCGTTCGCCGAAGAGCGGAATCGAAATGAGCAACACCGTAACCACCTCGAGGTGCGACGCGGCAAACGCCGGCCCAACGGGAGCATGCTCCAGTAGCGTCATCCAGGTGAAGAAGGCGCCGAGGTATCCGGCGACCGCGGCATAGATCCAGGGGCTGAGGATTGCGGCACCGAACCAATGGGTGTTCATCACAAACTCGCCCGTCTGCCTCGATGCAAGCTTGAACGAGACCTGCGTCCAGGTATCGATCAACACGAGCGCGCAGAACCCGAACAGCACCACGCGCCCGCGGCTCATAACGTGCCGCCCGCGAGCGCCACACCGGCCGCAATGAGTGCCATTCCCGTCAAACGCAACGGGTCGAGCCGTTCGCGGAACAACAGCCTGCCGGCGAGCATGACCACAACGATGTTGATCGAGCCGATCAAGACCGCCTGGGAAAGCGGAATCAGCGAGAGGAGCGCAAACCAGACCGCGAACTCGAGGCAGAAGCAGGCGATGCCGATCCAGAGGTAAACGGAGCCGAACATCCGCCGCCAGCGATTCTGTTCAGCCGTCACCTTTGTAGAAGCAGCCGCCTTGAACGAAAGATGGCCGATCGTGTCGAGAAAAATGTTGAACACCCAGAGAGCGCCGGCCAGTCTCGACATGGCGATGTCAGCCCTCGGACTTCAATCGCGGCGTGCGATCAGGACGGCGTTCGTCCCGCCGAACGCGAACGAGTTCGACATGACGCATCGTATGTCCTGCCCGCTCCTCCCTCGCCCCGGCACGTAATCGAGGTCACACTCGGGATCGGGGACGTTGAGATTTGCGGTTGGAGGTACTGCGTTGTGCGACAACGCCAGGAGGCTGATGACGAACTCCAATGCACCGGCGCCGCCAAGAAGATGGCCGTGCATCGATTTCGTGGAGCTGACGGGAATCCTGGAAGCGCCGTCGCCAAACACGGACTTGATCGCCCGGGTCTCGGTCAGGTCATTGAGTGCCGTGGCAGTGCCGTGAGCATTGATATAACTGACATCCTCGGGCGCAACCCCGGCATCGGATAAAGCCAGCTGCATCGCTTTGGCCTGTCCCTCAACCGAGGGTTTCGTCAGATGTCGGTAATCGTTGTTCGATCCATAGCCGGCGAGCTCCGCATAGATTCGTGCGCCGCGCGCAATGGCCCGGTCGCGCTCTTCCAGCACAACCATTCCGGCGCCCTCGCCCAGAACGAGGCCTGTTCGATTGCGCGAGAACGGCCGGCAGGACGCGGAAGGATCCTCGCGGTCGGCCACCGCCAGAATGTGCATCGCATTCCACGCTTTGAAAAAGCCAAACGTCAGCGCCGCTTCGGCTCCCCCGGCGATCATCACGTCTGCGGTCCCGTACTGGATTTGCCGGAATGCTTCGCCGATCGAAACGGACGACGAGGAGCAGGCGCAGGAGTAGGTCAGATCGGGTCCGGCGAGAGAGTGCTGGATGGCGACGTGTGCTCCCGGGGCGTTGTTCATCACTTTGAGAACCGTGAGCGGTTTCACCCGGTCCGGATCGCGCAGGAGCAACTGCGCGAACGTCTCTTCGAGTGTCGCTGCCGACCCCATCCCGGTCCCGAACGAGACGCCGGATCGTTCGCGGAGCTCGTCGGTGAACGCGATTCCGCTATCGCGGACGGCCATGCCGGAGGCAGCCATCGCGAACAGTCCCACGCGGTCGATGTGATCGGTCTTCTGACCTGCCGGAAAGTAAAGCTCGGGATTGAACGCGGCGGCACCAGCGACGTTTGAGGACGGGCCGTTCGGTCCTTCCGTGATCATCTCGCGGATCCCCGACTCTCCCTCCATCAGCCGCGAGAAAAGCGTTTCGGGGTCGTTGCCCAGAGGCGAGATGACGCCGAGGCCGGTGACGACCACACGCCTCACGCCGCTGGCTCCGCTCCGGCCTGGGCTGCGGTATCGGCCAGCATCTTCTGGACGCTGTCGATGATGTCCTGGATCGTCGTCGTCTTCAATGCCGCACCGCCGTCCTGCGGCACACGGATCTTGAACTCATCTTCGACGTCGAACAGCAGCTCGATGAGGTCGAGCGAATCGAGCCCGAGACTCTCCAGTGTTGACTCCGGGGTAATGGTTTCGGGCGCGAGCGAATACTTCTTTTCGAGAATGGCCTGCACTCTCTCAAATGGTGTGGGCACGACTAGACCTCCTCAAGCGGGCTGTGCATACAACCCGCCTACTGCTTCGCCTGAAAGCGGGGGACTTGCCTGCAGACGCGTGAAGAATTCTGCGACCCGGGCGGCGACGTCGTCCCGCCGTTTGTCGAGGGTCAGCACATGATAGGTGTCGTCGACATAGAAAGTCTCGACGGAAGAGGACGAAACTTCCGACGCCAGAAACCGCGCGTTCTCGAGGCTGGCCATGTCGTCTTCCGTGGCGTGAACGATGAGCAGCGGCGCCGTGATCACCGGCAAGTCTCGCTTCACTGCCTTGATGAGGCGAAAGGTCTCGCGGATGGTCACGCCGGGGAATTCCGAGTATCCCCACTTCTCCGGCATCGCTCGGGTTTTGCTCTGGTAGACGGCGTCGATCACGTTGCGGATTCGGTCATCCTTGATGCCGTAAGGCGAAGGCTCGTGGTACGACAGGAAGAAGCGGAGCGGCGAGTAGATGAGCAGCGGCAACAGGTACTTCTGACGAAGGCGCGGCACGTTCCAGCCGTCATAGAAGAATGTTGCAGAGAGAGTTGCCACGCCCGAAATCAACTCCGGATGCCTGGCCGCAAGCCGCAGTGCGAGCAGAGCGCCCATCGACAGCCCTGAGACGAAGACGGTGTCGCACTGATCGCGCAGAGTGAAGAGCGCAGTCTCCAGCGAGCGATACCAATCGCGCCACTGGGTCTGCTTGAGCGATGTGAGAGACGAGCAATGGCCCGCCAGTTGCGGGCAGGACACCGTGAAGCCGCTGGCCGTGAGCTTTCGAGCGAGCGGCTTCATCTCCGCGGGAGCACCGGTGATTCCGTGGACGAGCAGGACACCTGCTTTTCCGTGCTGTTCGCGAGCTCCGTGCTGGTTTGGATACATGGTCAGGTTCACAGGCCTCAACAGGCCCCGCAACGTTGCAGCAATGATTCGAGCAGTTCCAGGCCTAGGTCGATCTCGTCTTCGGTGATGTGGAGTGAAGGAGCGAGCGTGAACACGTTCTTGTAGTAACCGCCTACATCGAGGACCAGACCATACTTGCGCCCTCGTGCGGAGATGTCCCCTTTCAAGCCTTCTTCAAACACCGCGTTTGTGAGCTTCTGATTGGGAGCGAAGCCATCTTCCTGACACATCTCGATACGGAGAGCGAGACCGATTCCATCGACGTCGCCGATCATACGCCAACGCGATTTCAGCTCCTGGAGGCGGGCCAGAAAGTAGGCCCCTTTGGCATTCACGTCGCCTTCGTAGTCGGACTCCGCGATCATGTGCATGACCTCGAGCGCGGTGGCGGTGCCGAGGGTGTTCGAGGAGAAGGTCGAGTGGGTCGAGCCCGGCGGGAAAACCTGCGGCGAGATCAGCTCCTCGCGCGCCCAGACGCCGGACAGCGGGTTCAGTCCATTCGTCAGCGCTTTCCCGAAAACGACGATATCGGGCTGAAGGCCGAAGTGCTCGAAGGACCAGAACTTTCCGGTGCGGTGAATCCCCATCTGGATCTCGTCGACCACGATCAGGATGCCGCGCTCGTGCAGAATACGCGTCAATTCCTCGAAATAGCCTTTCGGCGGGATGACGTATCCACCTGTTCCCTGAATCGGCTCGATGTAGAACGCCGCGAATTCTGATTGTTGCGCCTTGCTGTCCCACACGGAGTGGTACTCCGTGTCGAAGAGCTTCTCGAACTGCTTCACACAGTAGAGGCCGCAGTCCTCAACCTTCTTGTCATACGGACAGCGAAAGCAGTAGGGGAAGGGGATGAATTGTGCGCGGTCGGAGAAGTGGCCGAAGCGGCGGCGGTAGCGATAACTGGACGTGATGGCGGACGCGCCGAGGGTGCGGCCGTGGTAGCCGCCCATGAACGCGAAATTGAGGCTCTTCCCGGTCGCATTGCGCACCAGCTTGAGAGAATCCTCCACCGCCTGGGCGCCGCCGACGTTGAAGTGGACGCGCCCTTTCACTCCGGTCCGCTTCTCGATCACGTTGCAGAGCGCTTCCGCAAGCTCGACTTTCTCGGCGTGCAGATACTGACAGGCCAGTTGGGGGAGCGTGTCGATCTGTTTCTTCAGGGCGTCGTTGAGACGGCTATTCTTGTAGCCGAAGTTGACCGCGGAGTACCACATCTGCAGATCGAGATATGGCGTGTCTTCTTCGTCGAAGAGATAGCTGCCGTCGCAGCGTTGAAAGATCTTCGGAGGTACCGCGTAATGAACGGTGTCGCCGTACGAACAATAACGGCTGTCCTTTTCGAGCAGTTCCGCCGTGTCGGGCGAAACTGCAAGAAGTGATTCGTCGGTATCTATGCTTCCAACAACGGACATTGCCTCTCCTTCAAACGTCTTTGATACGGCAGGATGTCCCATCCCTTGATCGTGGCCAGGACATCGGCAAATGATTGGAATGGGATGTAAGGGAGTTCCGTCTCGCGGCAGTAGGTGATCAGCGATCCCTTGGCGAAGACATAGCGCGCCTGATGGGCGACGCACTGATCGGATCGCCCGTCGCCGATGAGCACCGTGGTCAGCTCGCGCCCGGCGTCGACCGCGCGTGCGACGCTGCATTTGCACACGCCGCTGCCCACCGTACATGTTTTTTCATAGTAAGGAAATGTGAGCCCGAGGCCGGACTGGCGGAGCTCGACGTGGTTCGCGAAGACCGGAAGCTCAGGCAGGCCGGCCCGGCGCAGAGCCTGTTGAATCGGGAAATCGAGGCCGTCGCTGACGATGGCCAGATCGGCGAAGGTCGAGGCGTAATCGACAAATTCGGGAAAGGCGGGATCGATGGCTACGGAGGAGAGAAAGCGCCGCAGCGTTGGCTCGTCGGTCGATACCAGTGCGATCTGTTCGGCCATGCACTGGCGCGAGTTGATCTCGCCGTTGACCCACTGTTGCTCGATGCGCCGCCAATCAGGATCGGCGAAGTGCTCGAGCAGGTCGTCAACGGTATCGGTAGGGGCGACAGTCCCGTCAAAGTCGATGATGAATAACATGAGTGTGTGGTGCCCGGACCAGGAAGGACATGGTGCACGGCCACGGATAAATCAGCGGTGAATCGCGTCACGGCGCTGTGTGCGGCTCGCGCGGCTCGAGGATGTAGCCCGATCCTCGGATCGTATGGATCAGTTTCGTTTGGCGCTCGCGGTCGACCAGACGCCGCAGGCGGCCGATGTAGACCTCGATGAGGTTCGAGAATGGGTCGAACTCATCGTTCCAGACGTGCTCGGCGATCTCTTCCCGCCCCATGACACGTCCCGCGTTGACGGAGAGGTATTCGAGGAGCGCGTACTCCTTCGTCGTCAGTTGCAGCTCGACTCCGGCGCGGGTGACGCGGTGGGAGCGGGTATCGAGCCGGAGGTCACCGACTTCGATGACCGGATACTGGCGGGTTCCGCGGCGGCGCAGCAAGGCGCGCAGACGGGCCAGCAGCTCGGCGAACTCGAAGGGCTTGACTAGATAGTCGTCGGCGCCGGAGTCGAGGCCTTCGACGCGATCGGCCAACGAGTCCCGCGCCGTGAGCATCAGGATCGTTGCATCGATTCCCTCGGCGCGCAGCCTGCGGCAGACTTCGAAACCATCCGGCGGCGGGATCATGGCATCGAGAATGATCGCGTCGTACGAGGAGGTGGCCGCCGCTTCGAGCGCCGCCTCGCCGGTCGCCGCGACATCGACTGCGTAGGATTGCTCGCTGAGGCCGCGCGCGATGAAACGCGACATGTCCGGGTCATCTTCGACTATGAGAATGCGCATGGTGTAAATCAGAGATCAGAGACATCAGAGATCAGAGATCGGGGATTCTCTATGACGCTTGACTCCTTATCTCTGACCTCCTATCTCTGCTCTTGCTTCCTTGTCTCTTGTCTCTAGTCTCTAGTCTCTAGTCTCTAGTCTCTAGTCTCTGCCGATCCGAAGGGCCGTTGCTCGGCCTGAGTGAACCTAAGCGTGTTGCCATCCGGATCGTCGACATAGAGCTCGCGCGTGCCCCAGCTCTGGTCGATCGGGCCTTCATGGACGTGCAGGGGAGCGTCCGGATTCCCCGGTGTGTGTAGCCCTCGCTCCCGAAGGGTGCGAAACAGCGCGTCGATGTTGTCGGTCGTGATGACGATCGCCTGACCGAACGCGCCGTCTCCGCGATGGCTGGACAGGATGAGTTGGTCTCCGCCCCGTGAGAGAAGACTGTAGGACGGGTCGTCCATGTCGTCATCGCCATCCACACGCTCGAAATCGAGCACACCGGTATAGAACGCGAGCGACTTCCGCATGTTTCTGCAACGAACGGTCGGGATAATTGCCATCGTCTTCTGGACCTTATCTTGTCACCGGCGTGCTAACCATTCGCCACCAGATCTTCATGGCACCCACTCGGTAATACCGCCACAAACTCGCTACCCTCAGCTCCGGAATGATCGAGCCGTAATTCTCCGCCATGAACCTCGGCGATCCATCGCGCGATCGGGAGGCCGAGACCGGCGCCGCCTGCATTGGTTGGTCGGACGCGGTCGCCACGATAGAAGCGCTCGAAAATCCGCTCCTGCTCGGAAGGGGGGATGCCGGGGCCGGTGTCGGCCACGCGGATCGCGTAACTCCCTCCTTCGCTTGCAAGCGACACGTGAACCTTGCCTCCCTCCGGCGTGAATTTCACCGCGTTCTCGACGAGGTTCAGGACGAGCCGGTGGATCAGCTCTTCGTCGGCGACGATGACCATGTCGTCGGCAGCTGAGCAGGTGATCGTCACGCCGCGCGACTGTGCGACGCTACGCATGCCGCGAACGCAATCGGCGACGATCTCGCCGAGGTAAAAGCGCGACATCGACATCGGATAGCGGCCTGCGTCACCGCGAGCCAGAAGAAACAGATTCTGCACGATGCGGGTGAGTTTCCTGGCCGCGCGCTGCATCACCTCGATGCTCTCGCGATAGTCCTCGGCGGAACGATCGCGGCGTCCGAGGGCGACATCGGCCTCGCCTTGAATGATCGCGATCGGTGTGCGCAATTCGTGCGAGGCATCGGCCATGAAGCGTCGTTGAGACTCGAACGACCCCTGCAGACGCTCGAGAAGTCCGTTCAACGTGACGGCCAGAAACCCAAGCTCGTCGCGCTCGTTGCCGGTCTCGATGCGCTCGTCGAGCGTCTCGGCACCGATCTGACGTGCTTTCATGCTCATGACGGTCACGGGTGCGAGGCTCTTGCGGGCCAGGAGATAACCGCCCGCGGCGGCCACGAGGAGCGCGACGGGGATGCCGAAGAACACCGCATGCGCCGCGCTCTCCAGGCGATCAGCTTGTTCGCTGAGGGCACGCGCGACGACGACGGTGTAGTGCGTGCCGAGGACGTCGATGGGCATGGCAATGATGCGAACGCCGTCACCTTCCTCGCCTCCGGGGATGGTCTGCAAACCGCGGCCACCGCCACGAACGAACGCCTCGATCCGCTTTCGTTCGCCGGCATCGATTTTCGATTTCGACGCCATGACGACCTCGGCGCGCGGCGACAGGACGAGAATCTCGCGGTCGCTGTAGCGAAAGTCGAGCAGCGCATCGCGCCCCTGCGTGTGCTCGGCCGGATCGAACGCCGCCGCGAATTCGTGCGCGGTGTCGGCGAGGGACGCGTCGGTCTCGGCACGGATCTCGCGCGCCAGCAGCACGTAGCTCACGGCGCCGAAAATCACGAGCACCAGCGCCAGAATGGCGGTGTACCACATCGTCAGGCGCGCGCGAACCGAGTGCAGCATCCACGGTAGTGTTGTGCCATGGGCGCGTTGCCGTCCAGTCTCATCGAATCCCCGAGTCTGCGTATCGCGCGGCTTGACGGGATTGTGATGCTCCTCGTTGCGTGAGACGAAAATCGGTTGTGAAGAGATAGATGATCGCAAACGTGGCCGCCGGAAGTCAGGCAAGCGTGAGCGCGCCGAGGTGAACTGCCGATGAACCGCCCGCTTCATCCCGCGTTTAAGTCGCCGTTCGTAGCGTTGAGTCATGATTGCGGTAGATTCAAACGCCATGATCCCGTGCAAGCAACGGATCGCCCTCGTCATCGCGATGTCTGCAGCGCTCGTGCTCGTCGCGCCACCCGGCCGCGGCGACGACGCTTCCTCGCCTGAGCAGCACTTCCCCGCATTCCGACTCGGTGCCTTTGCCGACATCGTCCTCGCCCATCCGGACAAGCAAGGGAAGGTCGACTACGAGTCGGGCGAGCTCGATGTCTACACCTCAGCGCAACTCAACAACAACTGGTCCGTGCTCGGCGAAGGACTCGTGCAGCATGCAGGAAGCTCCGAGAATCCAGACCTCACGCCGAAATCGGATCTTCAATTCAATCTCGAGCGGCTGTACGTCGCGTACGAGGCGTCCGACCGCCTGCGCGTCGAGTTCGGCCAGATCCACACCGGCATCGTGCAGTGGAACGAGCGCGAGCATCGCAGCCGGTTCCTGCAAACGCCGATCGATGTTCCTTCGATCGCCAACCGCGAGTCGCAGGGCGGCGCCTGGCCGCTCCACTTCACGGGTGCGTGGGCGTCCGGCAGCGTGCCGGGCTCGCTTGGCGCGACGTACGGTGCCGGCCTCGGCGCGGCACGCGGCAGCGAGCGGGACGACATTCAGCCGTTCTATCGCCGCGGCACCTCGCCGGCTGCGCTCTTCTCGGTCGGCGTTGCGCCCGACTCGCTGACAGGATTCGAAGCGGGCGCCGCTGGTTACGCGGGACGGATTCGCGTGCAGGGGCAGAAGACGTTGCGTGAATTGGATTCCACGGTTTATTCGTCATTCGTTCGCGGCGGCATTGAGCTGCGCGGCGAGTGGGCACACATGGTCCACTCGGAAGTTGGCGGAGACGCTGCGTTCGTGACGCGCGGCTGGTACCTGCTCGGATCGTGGCGTCCGCCCGGCCGTTGGAAGCCGTTCCGCCCGTATCTCTTCATCGATCATCTGCACGTTGCGGCGGGTGAGCAGTACCTGAGCGATGTTCACAACCAGAACGCCTGGGCGGCCGGCGTGCGATGGGACGTCAACGCGCGGCTGGCACTCAAGGGGGATTTCCGCACGCAGCTCTTTGCGTCGCCCCATCGCGAAGGTCTTTTCCGCCTCGAGGTGGCGCTGGCGTTTTGACGCGATGAACGCTCGCCGGTCGACCGTCGCCGTCATCCTGTTTCTTGTCGCAATCGCGGCGGGAGCGGCGGAGCCATCGCCGGTGACGACGGTTTCGTTTTTCGTCTCGGCGCGCGGCATGGACCGCAGTCGCAATCTGTCCGAGGGCGATCTGCGGCGGATCTTTCTCGGCGAGATCAGCCGGTGGCCGAATGGGCATCGCATCGTTCTCTACGTCCGTCCGTTCGATTCTGCCGCGGGAAGGGTGTTCCTCGACCGGCTCATCCGCATGTCGGACATCGACTACGCGCAATGGTGGCTCGGTGCCGTCTTCCGCGGGAGGGCCGCCGCGGCGCCGCGCGTGATGGCGACTCCGGACTCGATGTCGAAGGCTGTGGCAGCGAATGCCGACGCGATCGGGTTTGATTCACAAACGCCCGACGCTGAGTTGCTGGTACTCACGATCGATGGGCGTGCGCCGAGTGATCCGCGGTATGCGATTCGGGCGCGTTAAGGCTTGCACCACAGAGACACAAAGGACACAGAGAAACCTCTGTGTTCTCCGTGTCTCTGTGGTTCATCTTGGTTCGGTTAAACTCCGGCGCTTGATGTTCAGGCCCTGTCTGCTCACGATTTCCTTGTTGTCAGCTCTGCCTCTCGCCGCGCAGACGCCGCCGCCTCCGCTCACGATCGAGAACGCCACGCAGGCGGCGCTGCGGCAGGCCACCGCCTATCAGCAGGCGGTCATCGATGAGGAGATCGCGGCACTCGATCTCACGCAGGCACGCGCCGCGCTCCTGCCGCGCGCGCGCGACTCGTTCACGGCCACGTACAACAAACCGATCCGTCCCGGCACGACCGATCCGGCGTTCATTGCCCAGAACTCGGTGCGTGAATACCAGCAGCTTCTTGGCGTCGAAGGCTCGCTCGACTTCGGGATGCGTGCGGCGATGGCAAAGAGCCGCGCGCTGCTCGCCGCGGCACACGCAGGAACCGAGATCGCCCGGCGTGCGCTCGTACGCGGCGTGCGCGAGGCCTACTTCGGGCTTGCTCTCGCAACTGCCAAGCGCCGCAGCGCGGAGGAGACGCTGGCCGCCGCCGAGGAGTTCGAGCGCGTCAATGCGTTGCAGCAGAATGCAGGAGAGCTCGCCGAGATCGATGTGATTCGCGCACGGCTGCAAACAGCACAGCGTCGCGACGACGTGGAGCAGGCGCGTCTGCAGGAATCGAACGCACTTGCGGCAATGCGCGTCCTGGCCGGCATTCGTGCGCCCGAGCCGCTGTCGGTGTCCGATCTAACGCCGCAACCTTCGAGCGCGGATGTCGAGCGCTTCACGACGGACACGATCGCGAAGCGGCCCGAACTGACCCAGGCCGAACAGCAGTTGCGCGCGGCGCGAAGCGACATCGGTGTCGCCCGCGCCGGCAGACTTCCGGCGCTCAGCTACTCGGTGGATGAAGGTTTCGACTCGCCGTCGCTTCATGCGTCCGACATCCGCGAGCACCGCGGCTACCTGGCGATGGCCAACCTGAACATCCCGATCTTCGACTGGGGAATCGGCCGCGCCAAGCAGCGCCAGGCGGAGTTGCACGCGCAGGCCGCGGAGAACCAGCTCGCGATCACGCAGCGCGCGATCGAGTTGGAGTTTGGCGCCGCGCACGACGAAGCGCTCGCCGCCGTACGCCGCGCGGACAACGCGCGCGCCGCCGTCGCCGACGCGCAGCGCAACGCCGACATTTCCATCGCCCGCTATCGTGCTGGCGAAGCGCCGATTTTCGAAGTCACCGACGCGCTGACGACGCTGGCGCAGCAACGAAACAACTATCAGCAGGCGCTGTTCGATTTCGAGATGGCCCGTGCCCGCCTTCAGGAGGCCGCAGGAGAATGAGCTCCACATTGATGAACGCTCCGGGTTCAGATGAGGAGCCGCTGTGGCGGCGACGCCGCGTGCAGATTGGCGCCGCCATCGGGCTCTTGATCCTGATCGTCGCCGGATGGTGCTGGCATCGCCACAACGCTGCCGGGGAAGGTGACGCCGAGGCGGCGGTCGTCAGCGTGCGCGTGGCGAAGGCGGAAGTCGGGCCGATTGCGCAACCACTCGACATCGTCGGCACGATCACCGGGCGACAGGAAGCGACGATCTCGCCGAAAGTCAGCGCCCAGATCGCCCAGATGGGCTTGATCAAGAATCGCGTCGTCCATCGCGGCGACATCCTCGCGGTGCTCGAGTCGCGCGACCTGAACGCGCAACGCGCGGAAGCATCGGCGGCGCTTCGCGAGGCCGAAGTCGGCATCACCAACTCGGAGCAGGGGGCGATTCCGCTGAGCAACGCACAGGACGCGAAGGCGGTTCACGACGCGCAGGGCACCGTCGACAACATGCGCAAGACCTACGAGCGCCGCAAAACGCTTTTCGAGCAGGGCGGCATCTCGAAGAAGGATCTCGAAGCGTCGCAGCTCGATCTGGCGAAAGCGGAGGACGACCTGCGCCTCGCCGAGCGCGCGGCGGCGTTGCACAAGGGAACGACGAATCCGTCCGACCTCGCGGTTGCGAAAAGTAAGGTCCAGCAGGCGTCGGGCCGGCTCGCGGCGCTAAACGCGCAGGCGGACTACGCCACGATCCGCGCGCCGTTCGACGGCGTCGTCACCGACCAGTTTCTCCGCCAGGGTGACTTCGCAACTGCGGGGACCAAGCTGCTCACGATCGCCGACCTGTCGACGGTCATCGTCAAAGCGCCGCTGTCGATCGATGCTGCCGCCAACGTTCACGCCGGCGACGTCGCCAGCGTGATGCCCGACTCGTTGCCGGGTGTGACATTGCAGGGAACCGTCAGTCTCGTCGGCGGCGCTGCCGATCCGCAGAGCCGAGCGGCCGAGGTGTGGATCACGCTGCCGAATCCCGACGGACGCCTTCGCGACAATAGCGCGGCGCGTGTCACCATCAACAGCGGCAACGTTCCGAACGCGGTCATCGTCCCGACGTCCGCCGTCACGCTCGACGCCACGAACGCAAACAGCGGCACGGTCATGGTCGTCGATGCAAAGTCGGTCGCGCACGAAACGAAGGTCACGACCGGCGCGCACACGCGTGAACGAACGCAGATCACCTCCGGCCTGCGCGGCGGCGAGACCGTCGTGATCGAAGGCAACTACGGTCTGCCGGACGGTACGAAAGTCCAGAACGCCGGCGCGGCCCCGAAGACCGCCACCAACGCTCCGGCGGAAAAGGACTGATGAACCTCGGGCGCGTCATCTCCAGCCAGAAGCGGGCGGTATTGCTCGTGATCGGGCTGCTGTCGATCGCCGGCCTCGTCGCGCTGGCCCGCATTCCGCGCGCGCTGTTTCCGCAGACGGATTTCCCACGCGTCATCATCGTCGCCGATAACGGCGTCGCGCCCGCGCAGCAAACGCTCGTCTCGGTGACCAAACCGATCGAAGAGGCGATGAGCGGCATTCCGGGGATCGCGCGCATCAAGTCGACAACCGCGCGGGGCTCCGCCGAGGTCGATCTCTTCTTCGACTGGAAGACCGACATCGTGCAGACGCTGCAACTGGTGCAGACGCGCATATCGCAGCTCGCGTCGAAGCTGCCGCCTGGGGCAACGATCGAGCGGACGGAGCGCCTCACGTTTGCGGTGTTCCCGATCATTGGCTACAGCATCACGTCGCCTGTGCGCGATCCGGGAACGTTGCGCAACCTCGCAGAAGTCACGCTCCGTCCGCCGATCGCGCGGATCGACGGCGTGGCCAGCGTGGAGGTGCTTGGCGGGCAGTTGCGCGAGTACCACGTGCTCATCGACCGCTCGCGGCTCGAAGCGCGCGGCGTCTCGCTGCAACAGGTTTCGGATGCGGTGCGCGGCTCGAACGTGATCAATTCGCCGGGCCTCATCAACGAGAATCATCAACTCGAGCTGGCACTCGTCAGCGGACAGGCCACTTCCCTCGATGACCTTGCCGCGATCGTCGTGACGACGGTCAACAACGTGCCGGTGCGCGTCGGCGACGTCGCCACCGTCAGCCCCGGACTCGAGCCGCGCTTCACCATCGTCACGGCAGATGGACGCCCGGCTGTGCTGCTGAACGTGATGCGGCAGCCGACCGCGAACATTCTTTCGGTGGCTGGCGGCGTGAAGGCGGAGCTGGAAGGTCTGCGTAGACAGTTGCCGCGCGACGTCGAGATCAAGCCTTACTACGACCAGTCGCTGCTGGTCAGCGGATCGGTGTCGTCGG
>DATLVW010000738.1:0-2278 GCA_035577085.1 Thermoanaerobaculia bacterium | reverse complement strand
CGTTGCCGCTGATCGTGAAGGTTGGCGCCGTACACGTTGCGGTGAAGTTGATGCCGGTCACGTTGGCCGAGGTGATCGTGACGGAGGTCGAAGTCGGCGAGAAGGTGCAGCCGCTCTTGCTCGGCGTCACGGTGTAGGTGCCAGCGGCGAGGTTGGCGATGGAGTAGTTGCTCGACGAATCGCTCGTGGCCGATCCAGTTCCGGCCGTGACGGTGGCGCCGGTCGTTCCGGCGTTCCCCGAGATCGAGAACGTCGGAGTCGTCGACGTCGTGATCTTCGCGGTCCAGATCTCTTCGCTGGCGTTGTTGCGGCGGTCGGTCCATGAGGGGAAGAACGAGTTGGCGTAGCCGGAGAGGCTGTTGTAATCGCCGAACTGGTTGCCGGAGTCGGCACCCGCGGTCGTTTCGTCGGTCATCGCGGTCGTGACCTTCACGGCCGCCTGCCACGTCGCGCCGCCATCGGTGGACATCTGATAGTAGACGTCGACCTTCTTGCGGTTCGGATCGTTGACGGTGTCGTAGTACATGGCGCCGAGAGTGCCGTTGGTCTCATCGACGGCAAGGAACGGGTTGAACTGGTCATTCAGACCGCTCTGGTTGTTGAGCTTTACGCGGGCGCTCCACGTGGCGCCGCCATCCGTCGAGCGCGAGAACCAGATGCGCGTCTTGCAGGTTGAGGCCGCGTTGGTGCCGGGCTCGTTCGCAGCCGTCGTGCAGCCGGTGTCGCCTGAGAGATCGGTCCAGAGTGCGTAGACGTTGTTGGTCGTGCCGTTCTTGTACGCGCCGCCGGAGACGTAGAGAAGGATTCGGCGGCTCGAGAATGACGGCACGCCGATGTCGTAGGAGTCGTAGGTGGTGACGAGCTTCACCGGCGTGCCGTAGCTCGTGCCGCCGTTGGTCGACTTGACGACGAAGATGCCGCGCGAGCCGGTGTCGGGGAAGAAGCCGAAGACGTCGCCGCCGGAGTTGGTCTTCACGTCCGCGCCGATGCACGTGCCTGTGGCCTGCGAGTCGCTGACTTGGATGGGCGCTCCCCATCCCGAGGAGGTGCGGCGGTTCATGAAGGCCGGGTTGCCGTTGTGCCAGATGACGTAGATGTTGTTCGCGAACGCCGACGTGCCGCTGTGATCGGCCCATTCCATCTGTTTGTCGGTGTTGGTTTGCGTTCCGGAGATGGTTCCATCGAACGTCCATGTCGCGCCGCCGTTGGCCGAGCGGTACGACTGGACTTTCAAAACGCTTCCGTTGATGCCCATCGTGCT
Source organism: Thermoanaerobaculia bacterium (assembly GCA_035577085.1). Taxonomy (GTDB): domain Bacteria; phylum Acidobacteriota; class Thermoanaerobaculia; order Gp7-AA8; family Gp7-AA8; genus JADGNZ01. The sequence goes on along the minus strand of DATLVW010000738.1, from coordinate 1,017 downwards.
CGACCAGGCCGTGCCGTCGGAGGTCCACTCGACGGTCGGATCGGAGTGGAAGGAGTCGCCGCTGGCGAGCGGCAGGTTGGTCTGACCCCACGTCACGCCGCCGTCGCTCGAGTAGTACTCGCCCTGCGTACCGGAGCCGCTGATGTTGTTCGATGCGGCGATGATCTTGCTCGGGTTCCAGTAGTTGATGCGGATGTCGGACTCGCTGCGGGCGTTGCTCTGCGCGCCCGAGGTGCGGACGTTCGTTCCCGCGGTGGCATTGAGCGCAGCGATCGGCCCGAAGCGTCCCATCGTGGTGTGCGTGGGCGCTTCCTCCTCATCGAGATCGCCGAAGTTACGTCCCGGCGCCATGCTGGCCGAGGGCTGCCCCGGCTTCAGATCCTGGTGGCTCATCATCCACTCGAGTACTTCTTTCAGAACGAGTGGGTAGCCGCCCGTCGGATCGTTGTCGTTGTCGTAGTTGGCTTCGGGATGTCCCTTGCGCCAGTAGACCTTGAGCCAGGCCGGAACGATCAAGTCGTCAGCGTCCTTGGCTTTGAGCTTCCCGAAGTCCTGATTCGCGCGAATCAGTGCGTCGAGCGCGCTGCCGGGAATGGCGTGAGCCTTTTTGAGCTGCTCATCGAGCGAGGGAAAGTGGGCAAGACCGGGAGGAGTGACTGGAGGACCCTGGGCAACGGCCACCGATGCCAGGAACAGAAAGACGACGCTCAGGGCGAGAGAGATTTTCTTCACGTAACATTCCCCTTCATAAAACGTTCAAATTTTGTAACTGATTACCGCTGAGCTAGATCAAGAGCCGTGCCGTCACAAAAGAGCCCGATTTGCTCTCTTTTGGTAGCTTTCCTGACCCTTAAGGGCGTCAGGGGAGGTCACAATGTTGAGCAGTGAGGCAAAGGATGACCCACCCTTGGAGCCATATCGGGCGAACCCACCGCGAGGCGCATTTTTCTTCTCCGAGGGACAATGTCGTGGCTTGCTGCCGAGGTGGCTCGACTCATCGGACCGAGGAGTTATGGA
>DATLVW010000737.1:0-5126 GCA_035577085.1 Thermoanaerobaculia bacterium | reverse complement strand
GCGCAAACCGTGTGGTGTCATCCTGAGTCGCCGGAGCCGCGCCCCACGCTGCATTTGCACCGGCAGGCATCGCGGCGTAGGACGATCGAAGGATCTCAAACTTTACGGATCGTGTTTGCCCAGCCCAAGCGAACGTCAATGGTCGCAAACGCTCGCGCGAGACGAACACGATCTGCGAAACTTGAGATCCTTCGCCGTCCTTCGCCGCCACTCCACGCGTCGCGAAGGATCGAGTACGAAGGGCGGCTCCGGCAGTCTCAGGATGACACCAATCGCGATTGGACGATCAACTCCGGATGACACTCAACCCTAACCACGCGCAAACCGTGTGGTGTCATCCTGAGTCGCCGGAGCCGCGCCTCCACGCTGCATTTGCACCGGCAGGCATCGCGGCGTAGGACGATCGAAGGATCTCAAACTACGAAGATCTCGTTGGCCCAGCGCGAGCGAACGTCAATGATCACCACCGCTCGAGACGAACACGATCTGCGAAACTTGAGATCCTTCGACGTCCTACGCCGCCGAGCACGTGTTGCGCAAACATCGCGATTCGCGCGGGCGGCTCCGGCAGTCTCAGGATGACACGATTCGTTCGAGAAACGCGCTGTACTTGATTGATTGAACGCACCAGTTCTGATCGACTATGCCGTGTCCTTTCTGTTTTACGCCGCCCACGAATTCCTCCCCGCCGTTCGAGCCCGATACAATCCGCCGCGCTCATGTTCGACCCCATCTCATTCGCCAAGCGCCTGATCGATATCCCGTCGCCGACGGACGATGAATTCGATGTCGCCGTCTTTCTGCACGACGAGTTGACCGCCCTCGGCTACGCATGCCGCAGACAAGAGGTCAGCGAGCGTCGCTTCAATCTTTACGCTGCTGCCGGCGGAAGGCCGCGCGTCGTGCTCAATTCTCATGTCGATACCGTTCCGCCGTGGTTCGGAGCATCCGAGGATGGGGAAGCGCTTTACGGGCGCGGGGCGTGCGACACCAAGGGCATCATCGCGGCGATGATCGCTGCGGGGGAGCGGCTGCGGGCAAGCGGGATGAGCGACTTCGGATTCCTTTTTGTTGTCGGCGAGGAGACCGACTCGATCGGCGCGAAGATGGCCAACCAGGAGTTCGGCGCTCTCGGATCCGAATACGTCCTCGTCGGCGAGCCGACGCAATCGACCTTTGCGCGCGCTTCAAAAGGAGCCCTGACCTGCTTCGTGCGCTTCGATGGCATCGCCGGTCACTCCGCATACCCCGAGCGCGGTGACTCGGCGATCAACAAGATGGTCGCGGCGATCGCGGAGATCAATGCCACGCAGTGGGGCGTCGATGATGATCTCGGCGCCACCACCGTGAACGTCGGCGTCGTGCGAGGGGGAGAGAAACCGAACGTGATTCCGGCGGAAGCGGAGTGCCAGATGATCTTCCGCACCGTCACGGATCCGGCGATCGTGCAGGCGAAGCTGCAGGCCATCATCACGCGGCACGGGGGCACGATCACCGTGTCGCGCGGTAATCCGCCGCAGTTCATGACAGTGCCCGATGGAGCAAAATCCGTCGTCGTCGCATTCAATACCGACGTGCCGCACCTCGGCGCGCTTGGGAAGCCGCTGCTGTTCGGTCCGGGATCGATCCTCGATGCACACGGCGCAAATGAGAAGATCGGGAAGAAGGAGTTGTTGGACTCGATAGAGACCTACGTCGAAACGGTCCACGCGCTATGCCGAAACTGAACGAAACGATTTATCTGCTCGCCGCCGTCCGCACGCCGATTGGCAAGTTCGGCGGCGGTCTGTCATCGCTCACCGCCGTGCAGTTAGGGATTGCGAGCGCGAGAGCCACACTTGAGCGCAGCGGTGTCGATCCGGCCGCTGTTGATGAAGTGATCTTCGGCAATGCACGCCAGGCGGGAGTGGGGCCGAACCCGGCCCGGCAGATCGCGATCAAGAGCGGCCTGGCGCACGAGACGCCGGCCTACACGGTCAACCAGGCCTGCGGCTCGGGATTGCGCACCATCATGAACGCCGCCGATCAAATCCGTCTCGGCCACGCCAGCATCGTTCTGGCCGGCGGTACCGAATCGATGTCGAACACGCCGTATATGTTGCCGCGTGCGCGCTGGGGCTATCGGATGGGAGATGCCGAGGTCGTCGATGGGATGTATCGCGACGGGTTCATGTGTCCGTTGGCCGACGAGCTGATGGGCGCGACCGCGGAGACGCTCGCCGATCGCTACGAGATTTCGCGCGAAGAACAGGATGCGTATGCCGTGGAGACGCAGCGCCGCGCCGGCGTCGCGTACGACGAGGGCAGGTTTCACGATGAGATCGTGCCGGTGACGGTTGCCGGCAGGAAGGGCGACGTCGTCATCGACCGCGATGAACATCCGCGCTTCGACGCCGACCTCGGGTCACTCGCCAAGCTCCCTCCCGTGTTCCGCAAGAACGGGACGGTGCACGCCGGCAACTCGTCGGGCGTCACGGATGGTGCGTCATCGATGCTGGTCGCGTCGGCGGAGGCGGTGAAGCGCCACGGGTTGAAGCCGATGGCGCGCATCATCGGCTACGCACAGGCAGGCGTCGATCCGAAGGTGATGGGCATCGGCCCGGTTCCTGCGACGAAGAAGCTGCTCGCGGAGACGGGAATCGCGTTGTCGGAGATCGATCTCATCGAGCTGAACGAAGCCTTCGCCGCGCAGGTGCTGGCGTGCGACCGCGAGCTTCACCTCGACCGCGACAAGGTAAACGTGCATGGCGGAGCGATCTCGCTCGGTCATCCGATCGGAGCAACGGGCGCGAGGATCATCACGACGCTTGTCCACGCTCTTTCATCACGAGACAAGCGGCTTGGCCTGGCGACGTTGTGCATCAGCGGGGGGATGGGGATATCGATGCTCGTGGAGAAATGCTGATCCGCAGATGACGCAGATAAACGCAGATTGAGATTTGCCTTTTATCTGTGTCTATCTGCGTCATCTGCGGATAAGAAAAAATCATGATCTTTACTGACTCTCACTGCCATCTCACGATGTCCGACGCCGAGGGAAACCTTGATCGTGCGCGGGCAGGAGGCGTGCGTGGATTTGTCGTCCCGGGCACGAAGCTCTCCGATGCGCCGCAAGCGGTTGCAGTGGCGCAGCGTCACGACGATGTCTGGGCAGCTGTCGGTTTTCATCCGCATGAGGCGAAGGATTGCGATGACGTGGCATTCGCGGAGATCGAGCGGCTGGCCGGCGAGTCTCGCGTCGTCGCGATCGGGGAGTGCGGGCTCGACTATCACTACATGCACTCCACGCGCGAGACCCAGATCGCCGTCTTCGAGCGACACCTCGATCTGGCGAAGCGGGTCAACAAGCCGATCATCGTGCACAACCGCGAGTCGACGGAAGATATGGTGTCGATTCTGACCAAAGCGGGAGCCCGCGGCATCCTTCACTCGTTCACCGAGTCGGAGGAGGTGGCGCGGAAGTTCATCGACGCCGGCTACTTCATCTCGTTCTCCGGCATCGTCACGTTTCGCAGCGCCGAGTCGCTGCGTGCCTGCGCGAAGGCATTGCCGCACGACCGCGTCCTGATCGAGACCGACACGCCGTATCTCGCGCCGGTCCCATTCCGCGGACGCGACAACGAGCCGGCGTATGTCGTCAAAGTGGCGGAGCTGCTGGCGACGTTGTGGGGCATTCCGCTCGACGAGGTGGCCGCACAGACGACGGCAAATTTCGAAACGGTCTTCGGCGTTACACTGCCCCGCTGATGGCGTCGCCCGACCTCTCCGTCGTCTTTCCTGTCTACAACGAGGAAGAAAATATCCCGATCCTTCTCGACGAGATCGCGAAGGCGCTGGATGAATCGCCGTGGTCATACGAAGTGGTCGCCGTCGATGATGGCTCGACCGATCGCAGTCTGGAAGTTTTGCAGGAGAGCAAGGCGAAGCATCCCGGGCTGCGCGTTCTGACGTTCACGAAGAACAGCGGCCAGACGGCGGCGCTCGATGCGGCATGGCGCGCCGCGCGCGGCACGTATGTCGTGTCGCTCGACGCCGATCTGCAGAACGATCCGGCGGACATCCCGGCCATGATGCGCAAGCTCGAGGAAAGCACGGCCGACATGGTGATCGGCGTCCGCGTGAACCGGCACGACACGTGGTCGCGGAAAATGCAGTCGAAGATCGGCAACGGCGTTCGCAACTGGATTACGAACGATCACATTACGGACACCGGCTGTTCGCTGAAGCTGATCAAACGAGAGGCCATCGACCGTGTCCGTCTCCACACCGGCATGCATCGCTTCCTGCCGACGCTCGTTCGGATGCAGGGCTACAAGGTAGTGGAGATGCCGGTCAATCACCGCGCCCGGCAGTTCGGTGTCTCGAAATACGGCGCGATGAACCGCGCCTTCCGCGGCCTCGCCGACTGCATGGCCGTGCGCTGGATGTCGAAGCGCGTGCTGCGGTACGAGGTGCGGGAGGAGTAGAGTCCAGTCATCATGGCTTCACGGCTTGCAGAGCGGCTTGAACGAATCAGTGAGCTCGGCGGAATTACCGGCCGCGACATCGCGCAACTGCTCGACACGACTCCTGAAACAGTTTCGCGATGGAGCTCAGGCAAGATCGATCCGCAACGCGACCGGCTGCAACGTCTTCTCGATCTCGAGGTCTTTCTCAGCGAGCTTGCAGAATTCTATTCACCCGAAGAAGTGAAGCTCTGGCTCTTCAGCCCTCACAAGTTGTTGGGAGGCAAGACGGCGGCAGCGCGTATCCAGGCCGGAGAGACTCAGGATGTGTTCGCAGTACTCGACCAACTGCGCTCGGGTGCGTACGCGTAGGACTGTTTTTCAGTCGGGCGAACGGCAAGACCGCGTGACCGCGTAAACTGCACCCAATGCACTTCCCGCTTTCGTTCGATCCGCGCACGTGGCACTGGGACCTGCTGGCTGCGTTTGGGTTCATCGCGCAGGCGCTTTTTGCCGCGCGGTTCATCGTGCAGTGGATCGCGTCGGAGCGGCGGAAAATGAGCCATGTGCCGGTCGGGTTCTGGTACTTGTCGCTTTGCGGCGGAATGCTCATGACGATCTATGGCGTGGCACGGCGCGATCCCGTCATCATTCTCGGTCAGGCTCCGGCACTGATCGTGT
>DATLVW010000736.1:0-13875 GCA_035577085.1 Thermoanaerobaculia bacterium | reverse complement strand
ATCCCCCTCTCGCAGCTCGTGCAGCGCAGCGGTTATCTCGTCTCGCGCGCCAACGCGGCGGCGGAACATGTCTTTCCTCTCCGCCACTTCTTTCTCTTCCTCAATCCCGACCACCTCGGCAATTGGGCACTCCACGACTGGCGCGGCGACCGCACCCTCGGCGTCCTCAACAACTACATCGAAGCGACGGTCTACCTCGGCATCGTCGCGCTTCCCCTGATTTTCATCGCCTTCGCCAATCGCCGCGCACGATCGCGTTGGTTCTGGTTTGCCATGCTCGCCGTGATGCTCGCGGCGATGTTCGGCTTCATGCCGGTGGCGAAGATCGTCGCCATGCTTCCGGGATTCAAATTCTCGCCGCTGACGCGCATCCAGATGATGCTGCCCATCGCCACGGCGTACCTCGCTGCCGCGGGCGCCGCGCTCATCGCGCGCGGCCGGTTCCGTAACGCGATCGCGGTGCTGCTCGCCGTCGCCTGCGCCGCCGATCTTGCAGTATTCGCGGGCCGCTTTTATCCCTACGTCGATCCGGCGGTAGCTTCGCCGCCGACCACGCCAACGATCGCGTTTCTGCAGTCGCAGCCGAAACCGTTTCGCATCGCGCCCTTCTTCGACGATCTCTGGCCCAACAGTTCCGAGCTCTATCACCTCGAAGACGTGCGCAGCCACTTCTCCTCGGAAGCGAGCTACCGCCGCCTCCTCGAACGGATCGATCCGAGCTCCGCGCTAACGGGATCGACCGTCATCAACTTCAACAGCCTCAAATTCGACTTCAACGATCCGCTTGTGTCCATGCTCGGCATCCGCTACCTGCTAGAACAGCGAACCATCGACGTCATGAAGTGGACGATCTTCAAGTACACGAAGCCGGGCGTGCAGGAGATCGCCGCGATCGTCCTCGAGCCGGGCCAAGTGATGCAACGGCATGTGCGCGTCGTCGAAGAACCGTTCTTCGCGATCGAGATTCCTGTCGAGGTTCAAGGAGAGCCCGGCCGCAACCCGGTTTTGAATGTGTCGCTGATCAAAGGCGCAAACATCGTCTACGCGCGCGCGTTCACGCCGGGCGACATGGCTGCGCTCAACAAGATCTACATCCCGCTTCGCCCGTACGCGAGGCTCGGCGAGACCGTCGTTCTGCGATTGGCAGCCAACGACGTGCGCGTGCGCGTCCTGACCGGCGCAACAGATGTAGCGGCCGACGCGCCGTTGTTCTACGGCCGCGTCACGACGCCGCTGATCTTCGACCGCGAGCTGCCCGACGGCCGCATCTTCCGCAACGTCGGCGAGGTTCCGCGCTTCCACGCCGTCACGCGCGTGCGCCGCATGAGCGCGGACGAGATGCTGGCCACAAAGGACATCGACTACGCCGATGAGGCAATCGTCACGGACCGTCGGCCGATGACTGTCGATGCCTCCGATGCCGTCGTTTCGCTGCGCAGCTACGCGACGAACGAACAGGTCATCGACGTCGTCGCCCCGGCGAAAACGTTCCTGGCATCGTCGGAGAAACTGACGCCGGAGTTGCAGGTCACTGTCGACGGCTCTGTCGTGAAACCGGTCGAGATCAACGTGCTCTTCGCCGGCGTCCCCATTCCCGCCGGCAATCACCGCGTCGTGTTCTCGCGACGCCTCGGCCGCGGATGGTGGCTCCTCGCCGGAATCGCGACGATTCTGCTCCTCGGGTTATCGGCCTTCGACATCGTGAGCGCGAAGCGCAAACGAGTGTCACCGTCGGCGTAGTGCAGGCATTCTTGCCTGCATCCGCCGGGCGTCCCTGCCCGGCGGTGGTTCAGGCGTAAAGCCAGGCGTCACGCCACCTTTGCCACCAGGATGATCTGATACGCGAACAGTCCCCGCCAGACGCGCGTGATCCAGGTCAGCACGTGCTCGCCCATACGCAGCAACACATCCGGCATCCAGCCGATGATCAGTCGGATGGGGACCGACGAACCGCGGATGGCCACGATGTGAAAGCCGGCCTTTTCGATCTCGCGGCGGATCGTGCGCATCGTGAAAAACCGGAGATGGGTGAAATCGAGAATTCCTCGGTCCCGGTATTCGAACACGCCGAACAGTAAGCCGAGGCGGACGGTGATGTTGGCGATATTCGGCACGGAGAGGAACAGGACACCGTCGCTCGTCAGTGACTGCTTGACCATGCGCAGCAGGTTCGTCGAGTTGCGCAGGTGCTCGATGATGTCGGCCAGAACGATGGCGTTGACGTTCGATGGCAGAGTCCGAACCGTCTCCAGATCAGCGATGACGATCTGATCGAAACGGCTGCGAAGCTGTCCGATCCGATCGGCGTCGTACTCGAAGCCGATAGTCTGATCGAACTGGTCGCGCACGGCCGACCCAAGCTCGCCGCCCGCCGCGCCGAGGTCGAGGAGTGTTCCGCCGCGAGGCGCGAAGCGGCGAATCAGATCGATGAGGATCCGATGACTGCTCCCTTCGAAATCCTTGAATGTGTAGACGTTCGGCACGATCGCGGGAGGGTAGTGGATGGGGTGAGGGAACACAACATTGACGGGGATCTCTTCGTGTGAGAGTTGCCGTCAGAAGGTTGACCGCATAGAAATGCAGTCATAGGATGCATGTGTTGACTGCACGGGAGCTTGATTGAAGAACCTCACGATCCGAAACGTGCCCGATGATCTCGCCGACGCCCTCGAGAGGGAGAAGAGCCGCCGACGAGAATCTCTTAACCAGACGGTGATCGAGCTGCTTAGCCAAGGCCTCGGCGTTGGCTTGTCCCGTTCGAATGGTTTGGCGCGTCTCGCTGGTACCTGGACTGCGGAGGACCAGCGGATGTTTGAAGAGAGCATTGCGCCTTTCGAAGAGATCGACGCTGAGCTCTGGCGATGAGTCGTTACTGTCTCGACACGTCGACTTACAGCCATTTCAAACGAGGCGAGCCACAAGCCGTGGAGCTCATTGACCGAGCCGAGTGGCTGGGAATCTCGACGATCGTATTAGGCGAGTTGGGAGCGGGGTTCCTTCACGGAGCGCACCGAAGACCGAACGAGGAGCAACTCGCCGAGTTTCTCTCGAACCGCGTCGTTGAGGTAGTCGGAGTCGATGCGGAAGTCAGCAGACACTATGCGGAAATCTTCGTCGATCTGCGTCGAGCCGGCACACCGATTCCAACCAACGATATCTGGATCGCAGCGACCGCGGCTCGGCACGGCGCCATCCTCTTGACCTACGACGAGCACTTCAACGCCATATCGAGGGTCGGCTCAGTAGTCCTACGTGCGTAGCGGTCAGATCCGCCGGTTCCATCGAGACTGAAGAAGCGCCCAACGCTCTCGCGCTGCCTGATCTTCCTGATCGAGTTGCGAGAGATCAAAAAGCCCGCCTGATTCCATCAGAAACGCGAGCGACTCAAACTTCTCATCGAAGGTTTCTTTTTGGAGCTCCCGGCGCTGACGATCTTCCACTTCCTGCCACGCCTTCATCCATCCTTGAGCCATTTCCTTCGACATTGGACTGCTCAAGTGGCCATTGTAATGGTCGGGCTTGGAGACGTGGCTTACGAACTTGCTGGCGTGCATTGCATCGGTTAGCCTTTTCACATGCTTGATTGGAGCACGTGCTCTGCGGTTGAACGGACGCCCGAAAAAGTCAGCGGCGCCTGGGTTTTCGCCGGCACGCGAGTTCCAGTCGAGGCTCTCTTTGTGAATCTGAAAGACGGCGCCCGCGTGAATGACTTCCTCGCATGGTTTCCCGGCGTAACTCGAGAACAGATTGAAGCCGTGCTGCTCCACGCCGGGCGCAGCCTGGCCGTTGCCTGATAACCGACGCGCGTGACTCGCCTCCTTGCTCACCTCTTCCTTTTCTTTGGAGTGCTCTCCCATCGAGCGCCTTCTCCCCCCGCGCTTTTTGCGGGGGGAGAAGGTGGCGAAGCCGGATGAGGGGGGAGCAAATGCGCAGAGCGATCAACCACGCCTCAGTCCGAACTGCCTGAAAACGCGCCAGATGCACGCAGGTTGTACTCGTTGGAACGCCCCCTCATCCGGCTTCGCCACCTTCTCCCCCACAAAAAGCGTGGGGGAGAAGGCGCTCGATGGGAGAGGGGATCAATTTAACAAGGGTGTGGCGAAGATCGCCCAAACGGTTGACGACCTCCGGCCTGGTGACTTCGTTGAGCTGATGCTTCCTTGACTCAGTACTCCGAATACCTTTTCCCGCTCCCGTCCCGCCCGGCAGCGCCGCTGTGAATCTCGAGGATCTCGATCCGTTTGGCGGCGGTGCTCGTCGTGAAGTCGTCAACCTGCACGGTCTCCTCGGTGGTCAGGCGCCATGTTGTTGCGGAGTGCGTGAATGGATCGATCGGGATGTGGGCCATCGCTTCGTGCAGCGTCGAAGGGCCGCGGTTGTGCGATTTCGTGTATGCGGCGATTGCGCGGCGCATCGATGACAGTTGCGCACGAAGCGTGGCTTCATCGCGGGTGCGATCATGTTCGGCTGGGCTGCATGCGAACGTGGCGAGCAATAGCGCGCACGCGACAATACGTCTCAATGCGTGCCGATCGTCCCGACGTTCTTCAGCGAGATCGAGAGGCCTAAGCTCCACTCCGCTTTTTCTTCGGGGACGAAGACCAGGTAGCGGCGGAACTCCATGGCGACGCCGTAGCAGGAGGCGGTGCCGCCGAGGAGGTAGCGTTGCTCGAGGAAGGTGCCTTTTTTTGCGTCGAAGTTGAGCTGGGCGTCGGCGCGGATGTGGTTGCTGAACAACGACGAACCGCTGTTGAGGCGGATCTGACTCGAGCTGGAATCGAAGGTGGGCACGCCGCCCACGGGTGGTTGCTTGTAGGACGAGAACCAGGTGAAGCTCAGGTACTTGTCGGCGCGGGTGCCGGTCCCGACGAGGTTCGCGGAGAGGCTGGTTTGATCGAGCTGGTGCGACACGTTCCCGAAGGTCGCCGCTGCGTCGAGCGTCACCGTCGAATACGGATTCACGTGCAGAGCGGCGACGAGCGGCGTGAATTTTCCGGTTTGCGGGACGCCCGAACCGTTCAGTCCACCTGCCGTCGCGCTGGTGAAAGCGTTGCCGAGCGAGACGGACTGCGTCAACGAGAACGACGCCACCTCGCGCGAGTTGCCGTTCGGGCCTGTCTCGCGTCCGATCAGTCGTTGCGTGAGCGAGTACTCCACCGAGTTGCGCACGATCGGCAGAAACGGCGAGTCGACCGTGTCGAAGCGGATGATGCGCTGCTGGTCGTTCACGGCGGTGGTGTAGAGATAGCGGAAGCGCGGCTCGATCACGTGCTTGAACTTACTGAAACCGCCCAGCGGCTTGAGGAAGATCTTCGAAAAGGACGGCCCGACGACTTCGACCTGTCCCTGCGCGTAGAAACGGTCGACCGGATTGCTGACCGCGTTGAGCTTGCCGAAGGGATTGGCGACCGAGGCATCGTCGAGGGAGTCGGAGTAGTACGTCTCGCGCACCGAGACCTGCGGGCGGATCGACAACCACGTCGGCGTCCGAAGCTGCATCGAAAGCGTCGGAAAGACGTCGGCGCGGTAATAGTTCGCGGTCGGGCCGTTGACGAATCCGCTCGTGGCCAGATGCGACATCGACGATTCGAGCGAGTAATAGAACGGCGTTTCTCCGATGCGGTTCGGGTAGAGCCGGAACTGCAGGGTGGGGAGTTGCTCGAAGCGTTGACGCGGCGGGGCCGCAAGCGGGTTGTTCGGATCGACGTTGCTCAGCAGGATGTCGCGGCGGTCGGTGAGGATGTTGAACGAATAGCGGCTGCTATTCTTCGTCAGATAGGCCGAGGAGTAGATCTGCGAGAGTGTGTGCAGACGCGGATCGCGGTCGTAGCGGCGGAAGAACTCCAGGTTCGAGAAGTCTTCGATGTCGACGACGCCGCGGAAGCCGCCCGGCAGATTGGTCTGCGAGTGCTGGTACTTGTACTTCCACTGATTGCGTCCGGCCTGCACGTCGTGCACGACATAGGCGCTGAGATCGCCGAGCTTCACATCGTCCGATGGCCGGTAGCGCGTGCTCACGCCGACGCCGTTGTAACCCTTGTCGTTCAGATCGGCGTAGATCGTGGCGTCGGCGGCGTCTCCGAACGGAATGAAGTAGCCCATCTCCAGCCGGTCGCCGTACGTTTTCGAGAGAAGGACGCGCGGAATGAGCAGTCCCTGCGAGCGCTCGCTCTTCGTCGGCCAGATGAGCCGCGGCGCGTAGATCAGCGGAATGTCATGCGCGCGGAGGGTGACGTTGCGCAGATGTGCGTAGTTGTCGAGCGTGATGTCGGCGCTGGACACGTGGAAAGACCACGAGGGATGGTCGGGATCGCACGAGGTGAACATCCCGTTCGTCAGCAGGTAATGATCCTCGGCCAGCCGCTCGATCTTGTCGCCGATGAAATACATGTCCGGCTGCATCGAGCCGCTGGCGTTGAAGAAGGTACCGGTCTTCGAGTCGAGATTGAAGACGATGTGATCGCCGCTGATTCGCGTCGGTCCCTGATCCATGATGACGTGCCCCTCGGCCACGACATCTTTGGTCTTGAAATTGAGGGTCACTTTGTCGGCATGAATGACGACGTCCTGGTACTCGATGACGACGTCGCCGTCGAGGATGGCGTACTCCTCGCGGACGAACTGCTCGTTCACCTTCGCGCTGAACTTCACCTCGCCGCCCTTCTTTTTCAGACCGGGCATGACGCGGAACTTCGGCTTCGGCTGGTTGTAGTACTGACCGGCCGGCCCCATGTCCTTGACCTGCGCGAAGAGGAAGGCGGGCGCGGCGGCGAGCACGAGGGCGGCGACGAGGAGGCGCGCCGTCAGTTGTGGCGTTGTGCTGCGTGAGGCGGCCTGGCGTTGCGGGGTGGTATCAACCCTCATGCGTCTTCGTCATTGTATCCGACGACACTTCATCTCTGACGTTTGCTGAAAGCACATCGTGGTCGATGCGGCTCATTTCCTGGATCTGCATGCGCAGTTTGATGATCTCGAGCTGATAAAGACGAGCCTCCTCATCGGTGCGGCCGCGCTGCTGCCGTTTGCGAAGGGCGATGCGATTGGCGAGCCGCACGAATTCACGATGAGCCCGCCGGTCCGCCCAACCTCCTCGGCCGAAGCGAAGCAACGGATGCGCCGTGGCGCGTACGTCGCGGTCGCTCATGAATCCGAGGGAGGCTTCGTGGCGCAGCTCGGCGCGAACGTCGGGCCATTGCTGGAAGACCGCGGCGATCACGATGACCGGCAGGGCGCCGGCGACCGCGAAAAGTGTGTATCGATCGGGAATCCGGTAGCGGGCGGCGATCGACGGCAGCCACGCCACGACGATGGCAGCAGCCGCGGTTGCGGCATCGAAAGCGATCTGTTTTCGCTTGTCGGCAACGTGAAAGACGGCGAAGGTGATGCCGTAACCGGCCACCGCGCCGGCCATCATCATCGCGGCCATCATCCGCGCCACCGGCGCGTCCGTCATCACCAGCGAAATGGCCGCCGAGGCGCCCATGGCGCTGCCGACGATCATCCCGTCGATCGCTTCCGTTTCCTGGCCGGTGTGGCGGACATACAGCGCCGCCAGTGTCAGCGCCACACCGCCAACGATCGGGTAGAAGCCGCGCACGAAGAAAAGCACGATCGCGACCGCGACGCCCATCGCCAGCGCGGTGCGCCACGCAGGCCCGAAGCCGCTGTCGAGCGTTTTGAAGAAGTGCATGGCCACCATGGCGGCCAGAAAAACAGCATAGACGACGATGCAGAGAACGGGATCGGACATGGTTTACGGAAACGAGTATCCAGCCTCGTCATAGCGCGTGTGATGGTTGAGGAAGTAGCGGCGCGAGCGTTCGATGTCCATGCGGATCTGATTCGTCAGCTCCACCGCGGACTGGAACTGCTGCTCGCGGCGGAGCAGTTCGTGGAAGTAGACGCGAACGGTGTCGCCGTAGACGTTGGAGTCGAAATCGAGGATGTGACTCTCGATCGTGGTGGCGTAGTTTTCGTAGAGCGTCGGCCGGACGCCGACGTTGGTCACGCTCTCGAACGAGCGGCTGAAGCTTTCGAAACGCGACGTCGTGACGTAGACGCCGCCGCCGGGATGCAGCTCGTTCGATGGATCGACGTTGACGGTCGGGAATCCGATCTTGCGCCCGAGCCGCCGGCCCGTAGCGACGCGGCCATCGAGGAAGTAGGTGCGGCCCAGCGCTGCCGCCACCGTGCGCATTGTTCCTTTGCGGATGGCGTCGCGCACCAGCGAGCTGGAAACGCGAATGCCGCGGATCTTCACCTCGTCGACGCCCTGAACGGCGAAGCCATATTGCGCGCCGGCCGCCGTCAGCTTGGCGAGATTCCCTTCGCGTCCGGCGCCGAAGTAGAAATCGCGTCCGATGCGCACGTCGGTGATCTGCAACGCCGCGACGAGGAATTCAGAGATGAAGCGGTCGGCCGTCCAGCGCGAGAACTCGTGCGTGAAGGGGACGACGAGCAGCGCGTCGACGCCCATGTCGCGTAGCAGCTCATGTTTCTGCGGCAGGGTCAGAATCTGCGGCGGCACGCGGTCGGGCGCGACGATCGAGAGGGGATGCGGCTGAAACGTGATCACCGCGGACGGCCGCCCTGTCTCGCGCGCCCGCGCGACGACGCCCCGAATGATGGCCTGATGCCCGATGTGCATCCCATCGAAGTTGCCGATGGTGGCCACACAGCCGCGCGGCAGATCGGTCTGGCGAAGTGGGTCGTTGATGAGAATCATGCGGCGCGGCGAGTCTAAAGCATGCGCGCAGGACTCCGATCTGTTTCGGAGCGGATCACCCAGCGATCGTCTCGGAAACAGTCTGCCGTCAAGGAATCGTCAAGGTCAGGTTGACACCTTGGGTTCGTTCGGTAGCGTTGAAGACGAACTCGATATCGTCAACCAGAATCTGGTCGTCGTTGACCAGAATCTGGAGTTCTTCATCCAGAATCTGGATGTTGATAACCAGAATCTGGCTGTTGATGACCAGAATCTGGTTGTTGATAACCAGAATCTGGTTGTTGATGACCAGAATCTGGATGATGCTGATGACAAAATTGGTGGAAAAGATACGCCAAACCAATCGGTGGGGCCGTGTAATGGGTCGATTTGGACGGCTTATCGTGGTCGCTGAAGCAAAGGCAACCACAGAGACACAGAGAACACAGAGGGGATCTCTGTGACCTCTGTGCCTCTGTGGTGACCGGTTTTTCCGCAAGATTCGCTGCTCTCAATCGGTGTAGACGGACGGTCGAAGGATCTCAACGGATCAGTCACCCTCACAACACCGGCAGCGACGGAAACGGCTGCGTGATCGACGCCCAGTCCGGCTCGTTCGGCCCCAGCATCGCGGCGAACTGGCCGACCATCTTTGGGTCCCATTTACCGCCTGCGGCTTCGCGGGAGAGCGTTTCCAGCGCTGCCGAATGCGACAGCGGCGCGGGGCGATACGAGCGGTGTGACGTCAGGGCGTCGTAGGCGTCGACGATCGAGAGAAGGCGGACCTCGTACGGGATGTTCTCGCCGCGCAAGCCGTCGGGATAGCCGCGGCCGTCGTAGCGCTCGTGGTGGTGGCGGATCATTCCCAGCACCGGCGAGAGCGTGTTCAGCGGACGCACCATCTCTTCGCCGATCACCGGATGGCCGATGACGCGCAGGAACTCGTCGCGCGTCAGCGGACCTTGTTTGTTCAGGAGCGATTCCGGAACGGCGATCTTGCCGATGTCGTGAAGCAGGCCGGCAATGCGGACGCGGTCTGCCACGTCGTCGCACAGATCGAGGTACAGCGCGAAGGCGCGGGCGAGATCGCCGACGCGCTGCGAGTGGCCTCGCGTGTACTGGTCTTTCGCTTCGAGGGCCAGCGCCAGCGCGCAGATCACGCTGTGGGTCTGCTCGAGGTCGGCGTGATAGTCCTTGATCCGCAGCAGCGAGCGGATGCGCGTGATCAACTCCAGCCGGTTGAGCGGGTAGACGATGAAATCGTCGGCGCCGGCCATGATCGCGTCGCGCCGCATCGTGCCGCCGCGTTGCGCGGTGACGACGATGACCGGAAGGAACTCGTGGCGCGGATCGGCGCGCAACAAACGCAGCGTCTCCGCGCCGTCCTGGACCGGCATGAGGAGGTCGAGCAGCACGACGTCGATGCCGTCGTTGTCGATGATCTCGACCGCCTGGGCGCCGTTCTCGGCGAACGAGACGCGGAATCCGGCGTCGGTGAGGCTGGCTGCGACAAGCTCCCGGTTGACCTGATTGTCGTCCACGCAGAGCACGTGTGCCGCCGGTGCCTGCTTCGGCCGCATGTGACGCGTGGTCGCCGGGACGGGCGATTCCTCATCGAGCGTCGTCGTAAACAACGACGTCAGCTCGAGGTCGAACGCGCCATCGACCGCTTCATCGTGCAGCGTTGCCAGCGCCGCATCCTGCGACGAACCATCGCCGTGGCGGATCTCGTCGTACCGGTTGGCGAGGGCGACGATCTGGGCCTCTAGCGGGATCGCGTCGCCGGCAAGGCCATCGGGATAGCCGCGCCCATCCTTCCGCTCATGATGCCAGCGCACCATCGGCACGAACTGGCGGAAACTCGTCATCGGGTCGAGGATCGATGCGCCGACGCGGGTGTGCGTGGCCACGAGCGCTCGCTCTTCGTCAGTCAAATCCCGCTTCGCAAGCAGCGCGTCGGGGACGCCGATCATGCCGATGTCGTGCAGCAGCGCGCCTTTCACGATCGTCTCGCGTTCGCTGCGGGACATGCCGAGTTTGTCGCTCAGGCGAGCCGCATAGGCCGCCACGCGTTCGACGTGACCGCCGCTGCGCGGGTCTTTGTTCGCCAGCGCGTTGGTCAGCGTGAGAATGATGTTCTCGCTCGAATCGAGCTCCTCGCGCAGCGCGCGGATCCGGATCAGCGAGCGGATGCGGGTGCGAAGCTCGTCTTTGTTGATCGGCTTGTTCAGGAAATCGTCGGCACCGCACTCCAGCGCCTTGATCTTGTCTTCCGTGCCGGTCAGCGCCGTGAGCATCAGGATCGGAATCGTCCGTCCGCCGGGCTGATCCTTGATCGAGCCGCAGGCCTCATAGCCGTCCATCACCGGCATCATCACGTCGAGCACGATGACCGAGGGGTTGATCTCGGGAAAGAGCTGCAGCGCTTCGCGGCCGTCACGTGCCATCACGACGTCATAACCCCAGGTGGAGAGGTACTCCTCGAGCAACTGGAGGTTCTGTTCGTTGTCGTCGACGGCGAGGACGAGGTCGCGCTTCGGTTCGGGAATCGTTGGATCAGCCACTATTGGGATGGCCATTCGAGGCGGCGATTATAGCCGCAGGGTCTGTTGCTCCGCGGGATACACGAGATGTTCCCCTTTGATGACGGCATGACTGTTCATGACATGAGGCCGTGACGATCCGCTCCCGATGATGTGAATGACCTCAATGCCGCGCCGCGTCAGCTCATCGGAAACCAGGTTGCGATGACAGCGCCACGGCACCGCCTCGGCACACATGACCGCGGTCCGCGCGCCGGCGCTCAACTCCAGCAGTGCGTCGATCGCGGTCCGGAACTCGTCCGTGGCCATGTAGTCGGCGTAGGCACGAAACTGCTCATTGCGCCAAGCCGTGTTCGGCGAGTCGGGAAGCGGCTTGCGGCGGCCGCCCAGCTCCGGCATGTGGACGTAGCGGATGCCATTCTCCGGCAGCCAGACCGCCATCGCGCCGCTTCCGAAGTGCGGATAGCGCTTCGATCCGGGATAGCGGCGGATGTCGGCCAGCAGCTCGATCGCGTGCTCGCCGAGGAGCGTCAGGAATTCATCCTGCGAGCGCGTGGAGTGGCCGATGGTGAGGATCTGCATGAGACCGATCTGTTGAATAATGCTCCGCCCAGGGTGGTTCTATTTCCCGTTCATGGCTTACTACAGCGAGCATGCCCAGCAGCTCAAACGCGACCTTGCTGCCGAGGTGCCAACGGATGAGCTGCGGGTGCTGCATACGAAGCGCCCGCTGCTGCATGGAGTCATCGCGTTCCTGAACGTCGCCGCGCTCGTCGGAGCCGGGGTGGCCATCGTCCACTTCGACCGCTGGTACCTCTGGCTGCCGTTCGCGGCCATCGCCGGCTTCGCCGTGTTCGACTTTACCGTGTTGCTGCACGAGGTCGTGCATCGCGCCGTGCTCGCCGAGGCGAGCGAGCGCGGTTACCGCTTCCTGGGGCTGCTCTACGCCGTTCCCAGCGGCATCTCCGCCTCGCAGTTCACGAAGTGGCATCTCGATCATCACGCCGCCCTCGGCTCCTCGATCGACGATCCGAAGCGCCATTACCTCTCGCCGAAGAAAAACGCGCGCTGGCTCAAAGCCCTCTACTTCACGCCGGCGCTTTTCCCGATCTACTTCCGCGCAGCCGCGAAGGAGACCGCATCCTACGAGCCCGAGCTGCGACGCCGCATCGCCCGTGAGCGCCTTTTCACGATCGCCTTCCAGCTCAGCGTCCTCGCCGCGATCGCCCTCATCGGCGGCTGGAGCATCGCGTTCAAGCTCTACATCGTGCCGGTCTTTTTCATCTTCCCCATAGCCTTCGCCCTCAACCGCCTCGGCCAGCACTACGACATCGACCCCACCGATCCCGCGAAGTGGTCGACCCTCGTCAAAGGCTCCTGGTTCTGGGACGTCATCTACCTCTTCTCGAACTACCACCTCGAACACCATTACTTCCCCGGCGTCCCGTTCTACAACCTGCCACGTTTACAGAAGCTCCTCCTCCCGTTCTACGAAAAGCGCGGCATGACCGCACACAGTTACGGCGCGCTCTTATGGGGATGGCTGATCCTGAATCGCAAGCCCCACGCGAATTGGGATGTGGCAGGGGCGGGTGTGGGGGCGGCGGTGGCGGAGTAGAATTCCCTCTCATGACTTCGTACTCGATTGATCTTGCCGACGACACCGCCTCTACTCTGAGCGAGATCGCTGAAGTGACCGCGGAAACGCCCGACGCGCTCATTCGCCGAGCAGTGGAAGAGCTCGTCGCCGACTACATCGACGGTCGCATCGCATTGCAGCGGCTTGACGACCCGTCCGATGCGGTTATTTCCTCCGCGGAGCTTCGACGCCGTTTTGCGGAAGATTGAATACAAGGCCTCCGTCGATCGCGATCTGCGCCGGCTTGACCGTCAAGTCGCAACGCGCATCATCGACAAGATCGAGCAAGAGCTGACTTCCGCCGATCTTCGTCCCAATCCCCTGGCCGGTCCCTTCGAAGGGCTTTACAAGTTTCGTGTGGGCGACTATCGCGTGATCTACTCACTATCGGCGGATATCGTTCTGGTCGTCCGCGTCGCTCATCGACGGGAGGTGTATCGCTAGGCAGACCATCCCACTCTCCGCGGCCGGCGGGATAAAGCAGCAGACGGCCGATTGAACAGTTCGAAACGCAGAGTTTGGATGGATTCGAAGACTCGAAGATGTGCGGCGCTTCCGATTCCGGGTGCGTCGTTGTGCCGAGTCGCGGTGACGAACATAGGGCGAAAAGGAGCGATGCGATGCATAACCTCGAACATCTGTTTCTGGCCGGCGAGTTCCCCGAGCGAGCCCGCTTGCTGTCCGGGCTGACGCTCGAGCAGGTCACGCTATGTCCGGACGGCGCGTCGCACTCGATCTACGAGGAGCTGTGGCACGTTGTGGCGTACCAGCAGAGTATCGTCGCGCAGGGGGACCCGGCCGGTGACAGGTACCCGAGGGCGGCGCCGGAGCACGAGCAGCAATGGCACGACCTGGTGCGAGTGTTCCTGGACGGCGCGCGCACGGCGGCGGCGATGGGGCAGGCGCCCGAGCGGTTGGCGCGCGAAATAGAGCCGGGCCTGACCATGGCCGACGAGTTGAATAGTGTGGCCGTGCATAACGCATATCAC
>DATLVW010000735.1:0-8392 GCA_035577085.1 Thermoanaerobaculia bacterium | reverse complement strand
GATCGCCGGCGATTTGCACACATTGCTGGCACGTGCCGGCGAGCCGGGGCCTTACGTCCTTGTCGGTCATTCCTTCGGCGGTCTCTACGTCCTCAATTTCGCCGCGAGATATCCGGAGCAAGTTGCCGGGATGGTGTTGCTCGATTCGACCAGTCCCGACCAGTTCACACGAGTGCCGCAGTATCCGAGGTTCTGGGATGGATACCGGCGCGTCAGTGCGCTTTTTCCGTCGCTGGGACGCTTCGGCATCGGAAGGACCGCCTACCGCACTTCGTTCGACGCTCTGCCCTCGCAGTCCCGCGACGAGCAGCTCGCGTTCTGGCCGACGCCACGCATGGCTCGCAGCCAGCTCGACGAGTGGACCGCGGCGCCGGCGGTGATGCGTCAGGCGCACGCGCTGAAGAGTCTCGGCGACCGTCCGCTGATCGTCATCACCGCGCAGCGCGAAGCCCTCGACGGATGGCTTCCGTTACAGGCCGAGCTTGCGAAGCTATCGACGAATGGAGTGCATCGCGTGCAGGATGCGACGCACCAATCGATCGTCGAGAGTCGGGTCGATTCCGCGCGGTCTGTGGAGGCAATCCACGAGGTCGTCCTAGCAGTGCGGAAGAATCGAGGAGGATAGGAGCACTGCATCGGGTAGATTGCGGTCAGGTCCAAAGTCTAAAGTGCCGAAAGCGATGCGTCGCTGCGTCGAGTAGGCTGACTCGGTATTTTAGACTTTTGACCTGACCCGGAGGCCACGTGGCATACGTCATTGGATTCGCAATCGCTGCTCTCGTTGCGTTGTTCGCGTATTTCTTCAAGTTCGATCGAGATCGATCCTTCTACCCCACGGTTCTTATCGTGGTCGCGTCGTATTACGTGCTGTTCGCGACGATGGCAGGGTCGGCACGATCCATCATTGTCGAGGTGATCGTGATGATGATGTTCGTGGGAGCCGCGGTCGCGGGTATGCGATCCAGTCAGTGGTTTGTCGTGGCTGGGCTGGCGCTGCATGGCGTTTTCGATTTCTTTCACGGATCGATCATTGCCAACGCCGGCGTACCTCGGTTCTGGCCGGCGTGGTGTCTTGGCTACGATGTGGTCGCAGCAGCGTGTATGGCAATCCTTGTCGTGAGTCGCATGCGGCCGGTTGTCTCGGAAGCGGTCGTGTCGTGATGCTGACTCCAACGCACACCTACGTGGCTCTGCTCGTCGTGCAGGCGTTGCACCTGTTTCACCATCGGCTGGTGAAGCGTCACATCAGCTTTGCGGAGACAATCAGTGCTGTGGTGCTGTGCTTTCCGCCGTTCCTGGTCGCTCTCCCGGCAGCCGTGTTCATGGCTGCCCATCTCACAATGATCGCCGTGCAAGTTGTCGGCAGCATTTGGATTCAAAAACTATCGCCTTCGTGGTCTGAGAGCGCAAGGTATTGATGCACGGAGCCGACTGCGACCGAGCCTTCTCCGACGGCGGCAGCCACGCGTTTGACGGATAGATGGCGGACATCGCCGGCGGCAAAGACTCCCGGCAGGGTCGTCTCAAACGATAGAGGCCGCCGATCGAGCGGCCAAGCATCGGCAGGAAGGTCTCCTCCGGTCAGGATGAAACCGTTATCGTCGACACGGAGCGCAGGTGTCAGCCATTCGGTATGCGGATTGGCTCCGATCATGACGAAGAGTCCCGCGGCGCGTATGGTCTCGCGGTCGCCGTTCGCAATATTCTCGATCGTCAGACTCTCGAGCTGTGAATCGCCATGCGCCTCGACCACTTGCGTTTGGTACCGGATCTGAATGTTAGGCGTGGCTTGCAGGTGCGTGATGAGGTACTCCGACATGCTGCTGCGGAGAGTGCCGCCGCGAACGAGCAGCACGACATTTGCGGCGAACTTCGCAAGATGCAACGCCGCCTGACCGGCCGAATTCGCTCCGCCGACAACGAACGCGCTTTCGCCGGCCATCGCCGGCGCTTCCACCGTAGCGGCGCCATAAAAAACGCCGGCTCCGAGCAAGCGGTCGAGACCGGGGGCGTCGAGGCGCCGGTACGTGACGCCCGAGGTAACGATTACGGAACGAGCCTCCACCTTCGACCCGTCAGCCAACGTCAATGCGTATCCATCACCAGTGCGGCCTAACTCCTGAGCGCTGTTGAAGACGAAGTCGGCGCCGAAAAATATCGCTTGCTCCCAGCCTTGATGCGCGAGCTCCCTGCCGCTGATGCCGTGCGCAAATCCGAGGTAATTGCGGATCAGGGAGCTGGTACCGGCTTGGCCGCCGATCGCTTGTCGTTCGACGATCACAGTCCGCAGTCCCTCCGATGCCGCATTGACCGCAGCCGCTAATCCTGCCGGACCTGCACCGACAATCGCGAGGTCGTAAAGGCCGCCCGAAGGTTTGAGCTGAACGCCGTGAGACTCGGCCAGCTCGGCATGCGTCGGATTGTGGAGGACCGTACCGTCGTGACGCACCGCGGCAGGAAGACGACGGGCGTCGATGCTGAGCTCCCGAATGAGATCCTGTCCCTGCTTGGAGTCTGCTGCGTAGAAATCGAAAGGAATGCTGTTGCGGCCCAGCACGTCTCGTATGCTGTGGCTTTGCGGCGACCATTGATCGCCAACGATGCGATAGACAGCGAAGTGAGGCCTGTTGGCAACCGTCCATGTTGTCAGCGCCTCCTGCACCTCCGGGTAGAATCGTTCCTCGGGCGTCACCCAATCCTTCACGATCCACAGGTCGATGAGGCCTAGCGCCATCGCTCGACGCAAGACCGGCAACGTCGTGAATGGAAGGTGGGTGTGGAACTCATCTGTGGGTAAAAGAAGAAGACGAGCGGCTTTGCGGTGCAGAGCATGGGCGCGTCGAAGAAACTCGACGCCCTCGACACCGCGGAGATCCAGGCTCGCCGCGACCAGAGCGACGTCGCGACTCTCATCCTTCAGCTGTTTGAGGATCGCCAGCCCATCATCGCCATTTGCCGCCGTGCGGACTTCGTAGTCGGAGCCGAAGCGGCGAGTCAGTGCCGCGCCGGTCCGAGCGCGGGCCGCGTCATCGTCATCCACGAGAAAGAGGACCGGAGTCTCCATGGCTGTGGGCGCCAGCCTACATGACCAAGCCGAGATCGGCAGCGGAGGAAATCGTTTCCTCGACCAGGCGCCACACTTTTTCCTCGTCAGCGCGCGACGCGTCCTCAGTTTCGGTTTCGACCTGACCCCTTCCGCTTCTGCTACACTCCGCCTCCAAATTTCCAGACCCCGATCGAGCGACGAGTCAGCATTGAGCCAACAACCCCAGTACGTCCTTAGCGGCCTCCGTCCTACGGGCCGCGTTCACCTCGGCAACTACTTCGGCGCGGTCAGGAACTGGGTCCGTCTCCAGGATCTTTTTGACTGCTACTACTTCGTCGCCGACTGGCACGCGCTGACGTCTGACTACGCCGATACGTCGAAGATCACGCAGTCGACGTTTGATGCCGTGGCCGACTGGCTGGCCGCCGGCCTTGATCCGGCCAAGGCGACGATCTTCATCCAGTCCGAGGTGAAGGAGCACGCGGAGTTGCACTTGCTTCTGTCGATGGTGACGCCGCTGCCGTGGCTGGAGCGCGTGCCGACGTTCAAGGATCAGCAGGCACAGATCGAAGACAAGGATCTCAACACCTACGGCTTCCTCGGGTATCCGCTGCTGCAGACTGCCGACATCATCATTTATCGGGCGAACTTTGTTCCGGTAGGTGAGGACCAGGCCTCGCATCTCGAGATCTCGCGCGAGATCGTGCGCCGCTTCAACAACTTCTACGGCGATGTTTTCCCGGAGCCGCAGGTGCTTCTCACGGAAACGCCGAAGGTCCCGGGGCTCGACGGCCGGAAGATGTCGAAGTCGTACAACAACACGATCGGGCTGACCGCGAGTGCGGACGAGATCCGCGCGCTGGTGATGACGATGTTCACCGACCCGGAGCGGATCCGCCGCAAGGATCCGGGCCGGCCCGACGTCTGCAACCTCTTCCAGTTCCACAAGCTCTTCTCCAACGAAGAGACGATCGCGCGCGTCGATCATGAGTGCCGCACGGCGCAGATCGGTTGCGTCGACGACAAGAAGCTGCTCGCGGAGATCATCATCGAGTCGCTGCGTCCGCTCCGCGAGAAACGCGAAGCGATCGACCGCGATCCATCGATCGTGTGGGATGTGCTGCGCGAAGGCAACCGGAAAGCGCGCGAACGCGCCCAGCAGACGATGGAGTTGGTGCGCGATGCAATCAAACTGAACTACTCCGAGTTGCGATGACCACGATGGCGGAAGAAGAGAAACACTCGGCGGCCGTTTCACAGCCGGCCGACGACCGTCCTCTGGATGAGCAGGAGGAGAGTGGCGGCGCTCTCAAGGTCACGCTGCCGTCGTTTCACGGTCCGCTCGATCTGCTGCTGCATCTCATCAAGCATCACAAGATCGATATCTACGACATCCCCATCGCATTGATCACCGAGCAGTACACCGGCTACCTCGATGCGATGGAAGAGCTGAGCCTCGATGTCGCCGCCGACTACATCTACATGGCGGCGCTGCTCATCCACATCAAGTCGAAGATGCTGTTGCCGCACGACGAGACCGAAGGCGAGGTCGAAGATCCGCGGCAGGAGCTGGTCGACAGGCTGCTCGAATATCAGCGCTTCAAAGCCGTCGCCGAGTCGTTCGCCGAGCTCGACGTCCTTCGGATGGGAGTCTGGCCGCGGCCGGTAACGACCCCGCCTGGCATGGATGCAACCGAGATCGACATGAGCGAGGTCGGCCTCTTCGATCTGATCGACGCCTTCCGATCGGCGCTCAACCGCTACAAACAGAATCATCCGCAGGCGATCGAGCTGCGCCGCACGGTTCACAAGATCAGCGACAAGATGCGCGAGCTGTACACGAAGCTTCAGGAAAAATCGCCGATCCGCCTGCAGTGGTTTCTGGAAGGACGCGACCGCAACGAGCTGATCGCGATCTTCCTCGGCACGCTGGAGCTGGTGCGGCTCGGCGGCATCTCGCTGAAGCAGAGCGAGAATTTCGGCGAGATCCTGATCGCCGGAACCGACAAGACGCTCGAAGAGTCGGTGTTCGAGATGTTCGACAATTCGTAAGACAACAGACGTGTCAGGCGCAGGATGACACGCAGGGGTAATGACCTTCGATGGCAATGGAACCAACAGAATTACGTGCGGCCCTCGAGGCCATCCTCTTCGTCAGCAATGAGCCGGTGAAGCTCGACGAGCTTGCCGAGGCGTTTGCAGGCGAGGGGAGGGAAGCGGTGATCGAGCAGCTCGAAGAGATCAAACGCGCCCTCGATGCAACCCTCGGCGGGTTCATGCTCGAGCAGACCGCGGGCGGCTGGCGCTTTGCGACGCGTGCCGAGCACGATCCGATCCTCAAGAAGTATTTTGCGAAGAAGGGCGAGAACCGTCTCTCCATCGCCGCGCTCGAGACGCTGGCCATCGTCGCGTATCGCCAGCCCATCACTGCGCCGGAAGTGTCGGAGATTCGCGGCGTCAACTCGAACCAGACCATTCGCACATTGCTCGAGCGGCGCATGATCCGCGTGGCCGGACGGAAGAACGTCGTCGGCAGTCCGTTTCTCTATCGCACCACGCGCGAGTTCCTCGTTCACTTCGGACTCAACGACATTCGCGACATGCCGCGCCTCGAAGAATTCGGAGACCTCATCGGAGAACAGATCAACGACGATCTCGTTCTCGCCATCGAGACGACCCACATCGCGGAAGGCGTCGAAGTGCCTCTCGAACAGGGCGAGCAGATCGATGATGCAGTCAACGCGGAGTTGAGTGCAGGCGATGAGAATCTGCCGCCGCAAGAAACTCACGCTGAGACTCCCGCTGAGATTCACGATGAGGCGCATGTCGATGACGACGCGCAGCGCGCAACGAACGAGGTACAATCCGAAGTCGTCAACGACGAACACGACTGATGCAACAAGAGCGCTTGCAGAAGATCATCGCCCACGCCGGCGTCTCGTCTCGACGTGAAGCGGAAGCGATGATCCGGGAGGGACGCGTCACGCTGAACGGGCGTGTCGTCACCGAGCTCGGAACGCGCGCCGATCCTGACCGCGATCACATCAAGGTCGACGGCAAGCTGATCACCAAAGCCGAGCCCCATCGCTACATCCTCCTTTACAAGCCGAAGGAAGTGATGACGACGGTGGAGGATCCGCAGGGGCGCCGCACGGTCATCGATCTGGTGCGCGGGATTCGCGAGCGCATCTATCCCGTTGGCCGCCTCGATTTTCATTCCGAGGGATTGGTGTTGCTGACGAATGACGGAGAGCTCGCGTTCAAGGTCTCCCATCCGACGCACGGATCGGTGAAGACCTACAGCGTGAAAGTGCGCGGCGTGCCCGAAGACCGGATGATCGACAAACTTCGCCGCGGCATCACCCTCGACGGAAAGCGCACGTTGCCGTGCGACATCGAGCGCATGCGCACTACTGGCAAGCGCGACGACGAAGGCAACAGTTGGTTCGAAGTCAAACTGCGCGAAGGGCGCACGCAGCAGATTCGCAAGATGTTTCAGGCCATCGGCCACCCCGTCTCCAAACTGCGCCGCGTCGCCATCGGCCCGATTACCGATCCGAAGCTCACGCCGGGAGTCTGGCGCGAGTTGACGAAGCACGAAGTCAAGATGCTGGAGACGATGAAAGAGCTGAAGAAGCCGGTCAAGCCGCAACGCGCGACTGCGCGGCCGGTCTCGCGCAAGAAGCCCGCGTCGGCCGGCGCCAAGCGCTCGGCAGCGCGTCCGAAGGCGCGGCCCGCGGCCTCACGCGCAACGGCAACACGCAGTTCGACGCGAAGAACACCATCACCGCGTCCGGCCACACCACGTCCGAAGATCGCCGCAGGGAAGAAGCCGGCTGGCAGCAAGAAAGCGTCCGCTCGCCGCGCGCCCGCTCGTCCGCCGCGAAGCAGTGCGCGCCGCGGCTGATCCACACACATGCCAGCGCCCCTGATCATCGCCATCGACGGACCTTCCGGCGTCGGCAAGACGACCACGAGCCGCATGGTGGCCCGGGAGCTCGGCATTCCGCATATCGACACCGGCGCGATGTATCGCGCGCTCGCACTGGCCGCGATTCGCGAGGGGATCGACACGCACGACGACGCCGCGCTCGAGAAGTTGGCGCAACGTGTCCGCATCGACTTCATCGCCGGAGAGACTCCGCACGTTCTCCTGAATGACGAGGATGTGACGTCGCTCATCCGTACTCCGGAGATGAGCATGGCGGCGAGCAATGTGTCCGCGGTCCCGGCCGTGCGGCGCGTTCTCGTCAAACTGCAGCAGGACCTCGGCCGCCGCAGCGGTGGCGTGCTCGAAGGGCGCGACATCGGCACGAAAGTGTTTCCCGACACGCCGTTCAAGTTCTTTCTGACGGCCCGGCCAGAGGTGCGCGCGCAACGGCGGCACGATGAACTGGCCGCGAAAGGGGAGGAGGTCGACTACGACTCGATCCTTGCGGCGACGATGGCGCGCGATGAGCAGGATTCGAATCGCGCCGATTCGCCGCTCCGGTACGACGATTCGTACACGGTCGTCGATACGTCTGATCTCGATATCCCCGCTGTGGTGAACGCGATCGTGAACGGGGTTCGCGCGAGAAAGACAGGATGACCACTCGCCTCATTTGCTCCGCGTGGCGCACCCACCTATCATTCGCCCGCTGCAAGAGGAGACTTGTTTGATTGCTGCCCTCATCGTGACTCACGGGAATCTCGCGAACGAACTGCTCAGCGCTGCCCAGAAGATCGAGGCGAACCTGGGCGTGATCGAGGCTGTGCCGCTCGAATGGACCGACTCGGTCGATGAGGCCCGCGAGAAGATCCGGCTGGCGCTCGAGCGTGTGGGAACGGATTCCGTCATCATCTTCACCGACATGTTCGGCGGTACACCGAGCAACATCAGCCTGTCGTTTCTCGAAAAAGACCGGATCGAGATCATCACCGGAGTGAACCTGCCGATGATCGTCAAATTCGCGACGATTCATCAGGACGGCCATGACCTGACCGCGCTTGCGCATGCGATCAGCGAGCGAGGTGCAAAGTCGATTCGCGTTGCTTCGGAATTGCTCGCGGCGGACCGTCGTAACGGAGCGCCTTCGTGATCGAGCACGAGATCGAGATCAAGAACAAGCTCGGCCTTCACGCCCGCGCCGCCGCGAAGCTCGTCCACGTCGCGGCCCGCTTCAAGTGCGACATCAAGATCCGCAAAGGTGACGAGGAAGTCGACGGCAAGTCCATTCTCGGCATCCTGCTACTCGCGGCCGGCCGGGGCACGATGATCACCATCAAAGCGAACGGCGAGGACGAGGGCGATGCGGTCCACGCGATCGAAGCGCTCATCAACGCGAAATTCGATGAAGTAGAATG
>DATLVW010000734.1:0-9020 GCA_035577085.1 Thermoanaerobaculia bacterium | reverse complement strand
CGATCGTTTCGGGCGCGGCCCCGCAGCGAGAGCGCGTGCGATCTCGATCAGCGATGCGATTCCCGAGGCATTGTCGTAGGCGCCGCTATAAAGACCGTCGCTTCCGTCAGCCTGCGGATGGTGGCCGAGGTGATCGAGATGCGCGGAGACGACGACGTACTCGTCGCGAAGCGCGGGATCGCTACCACGCAGCACTCCGATGATGTTCTCGCTCCGCACCTCGGAGAAACGCGTCACGGTCTTGATCGATGCCGTCCCAGCCAGCGCAAACGAGTGCGCGACGCCGGTCTCCGCGTCAGCGAGAACGCGATCGAGCGGCAGGTTTGCACTCGAGAAGAGCGACTCCGCAGTCGGCCGGCTCAAGGACGCCGATCCTGCGATCGCTTCGACGACATCGACCGGGTTTCCGTTGGAATCGAGATACGTCATTGGCATGATGCCGCTCTGCTTTGCCCGCTTTTCGAACGGACTGCGCGCTTCGTCGGTCGTCGTCGAGATCGTCAGCATCCCCACCGCGCCGTGCGCAGCAGCGTTCTGCCGCTTCACATCCGAGGATGAGTAATAGGCGCGCTGATCCGATGGGAACGGCTTCGGAGCGCCGCTCAGTACGACGACGATCTTGGCGCGCGCGTCGATGCCGGCGTAGTCGTCTTGATGAAGCTCCGGCGCCGTGACGCCGAATCCGGCCAGCACCAGCGAGCCGTCGACGGTGACGTCGGTGCGCCCAAAATCGGGGCGCAGCAGATAGTCTTTGCGAATGACGAGCGGCGCACCGTTGATGCTCAGCGACGATGCCTTCTCGTCGAGCGCCGCCGCCCGAAGAGCGAAGCGCTGAACCCAATCGTCGTGCAGCGGTTGCAGTCCGATCGCCTCGAACTGCGCACGGACATATTCGGCCGCGACCTCGAATCCTCGCATGCCGGTCTCGCGTCCTTCGAGCGCATCGGAGGCAAGGAAGCGGATGTGGGCAGAAATCGCGCGGGAATCGATGATCGGGGATCGGGTGTCAGAGTGAGGCGCCGTCGTCTTTCCGACACCCGACACCCGACTCCCGACACCCACCATGGCCACGGCCGCGAAGAGAATCGCAATCACTCGTCCAGACATAACCGCGAATATTAGCGGTATCCTTCGCCCGCTTTGGCCGGACCTTCCTCCTTACTTCGCTGGTGGCTTCTCGCTGTCGTCGTCGCCCTTTCCCTTCACCTCGGCGGGTTTCCGCTGTTCGATCCCGACGAAGGCCGCAACGCCGAGGTTGGCCGGGAGATGGCGGCGACGAACGACTACGTCATGCCGCGTCTCGATGGCCTGCCGTACCTCGACAAGCCGATCGTCTATTTCGCCGCTGAGGCCGCGGCGATGGAAGTGCTGGGCCCAACGGAAACGGCAGCACGCCTGCCGGCACTGCTCTTCACGCTGATCAACGCGGCGTTCTTGTGGTGGTTCGTTAGGCGATGTGTTGCGCCGTCGGGCGAGGCCGGAGATCACCAAACCGACCTGATCGCGGCCATTGTTTTCCTTGCGACACCGCTGGCCATCTCCTTCTCGCGCACGGTCATCTTCGACAGCGCGTTGGCGCTCTTCATCACGATGGCGACGGCATTCTTCTACCTGGCCTGCGAGGAAGAGTCGCGCAAATGGTCCGGCCTGGCCTGGCTCTGCATCGGACTCGGCGTCATCACGAAAGGGCCGGTTGCGCTTGCGCTACCGCTGCTCGTGGCCATTCCGTACGCGATCTGGCGCAAACGTTTTCGCGCGCTCTGGTCATGGAGCGGGCTCGGACTCTTCATCCTCGCCGTGGCTCCGTGGGTCTGGGCGATCTCGCTCGCCATTCCTGATTTTCTGCACTACGTGCTCGTGACCGAGACTGCGCAACGGCTGGCTACGAAGGCGCTCAAGCGGACCGGCCCGCCGTGGTACTTCATCCCCTACATCATCGGCGGCGCCTTGCCGTGGTCGATCGTTCTCCTCGGCTCGCCGAAAGCGATCGATCGCCGCGACCGCTTCACGGTCTTTCTCGTGCTCTGGATCGCCATCCCGTTTCTCTTCTTCTCGATCTCGCAATCGAAGCGGCCGCAGTACATCCTGCCGCTCATGGCGCCCGTCGCGCTGCTGGTTGCGCGCATCTGGCGCGACGCGCGGAAGGGCTCGCGTGTGGCGGCGATCGTTCTGTTAATCGCCGGCGCAGCGCTGGTCATCTCCCCATTTGTCGTACACATTCCCGCGGAGTATGGCGATGCGGCGAAGGTCTCGGCGATTGCGATCGGTGCGACCTGGATCATCGGCGGCGCGCTCGCCCTCATGCCTCGCCGCGACGTCGCGCTCGTTGCGCTGACGATTCCGATGATCGCGATTCCGCTGACTGCCAATCCGATCATGCAAGCAATCGGCGCTCGCCGTTCCGAGGCGGGACTCGTTGAACAACTGCGTCCGCTGGTCACGCCGAAAACCGAAGTCGTAGGCATCGATTCGTTCAGCGGCTCGATGACGTTCTACCTGCAACGGACGATGATCGTCGTCACGCCGGACGCCGAAGAGCTGACGAGCAACTACCTCATCCGCCACTACGCCACCTTCGCCGGCGGCGTATCGATCAAGCCGGAGTCATGGCTCGGAAACGCGCTGAACGATGCCGCAACGCCGCGAATCTACATCGTGCGCAACAACGACGCCCCGCATCGCGCACAGCTCGCCGCCCGAGGATTGCGCGTCGTTGGCGGCGACGCGCGGTACACGGGTTACGCGCGGTAGGTTCTCAGGACAAAAAGGCAACCACAGAGGCACAGAGAGCACAGAGGTGTCTCTGTGACCTCTGTGCCTCTGTGGTTAACGGCTTTCAAATGGACCCACGTCGGGGATGAACCCCCTTGCCTTGCTATAGTCGCCCCCGATGTGCGGAATCTATGGAATGGTCGCGGATGGTGCGGCGCTGCGGTATCCCGAGGTGTTGGGGTACATGGGGGAAGCGCTGCGGCATCGCGGGCCGGACGGGCATGCGGAGTTTACGCGTCCGGATGCCGTCATCGGCACCGAGCGGCTTCGCATCATCGATCTTCACGAACGGGCGGATCAGCCCTTCGCGGCGCCCGGAGCGCAGGTCTGGCTCGAATGCAACGGCGAGATCTACAACGCACCCGAGATTCGAAAGCGCTATCCCGACTATCCCTACCGCTCGCACTCGGATGTCGAGACGATTCTCCCGCTCTACCTGGAGCGCGGCGTGGCGGCGATCCCGGAGCTCGACGGGATGTTTGGTCTGGCGATCTGGGACGCACGGACGCACACGCTCATCCTGGCGCGCGATCGTGCGGGCGAGAAGCCGTTGTTTTATGCGAAGGTCGGAGGGAAGTCGGGCGCCGAGGTGATCTTTGCGTCGGAGCTGCAATGCCTGTTGCGGCATCCCGAAGTGAGCCGCGAGCTCGATCCTGCCGCTATCGGCGAGTACCTCCGACTCGGCTACATCCCCGAGCCACGCACGCCGTTTCGCGATGTCCGTCGCGTCGAAGCGGGAACGTTTGTTCGATTCACGAACAGCGGCCAGGAAGCGGTTCGCTACTGGGACCCCGAGTCGTTCCGCATCCAGCAGATTCCGGCGCGCGAAGCGGTCGCGGAGACGCGGCGTCTCGTCGAGCGTGCGGTTGAAAAGCAGGTCATGTCCGATGTCCCGGTCGGCGTTTTCACGAGCGGCGGTCTCGACTCCTCGATCCTGGCCACGCTGGCCGCGAAGTTCATCGGCGTCGACAAGGTGCACACGTATTCGGCCGCGTTTGCGGAGCAGTCGTATGACGAGAGTCCGGTGGCCGAGGAGTTGGCGAAACGGATTCAGACGCGTTATGTGCCGGTGCCGACGGATGCGCGAACATTGCTCGAAGCCTTGCAGAGCGTCGTGAAGTGCGTGGCCGAGCCTCTCGCCGATCCCGCCATTCTGCCGACGTTCCTCCTTGCGCGGGCGGCGCGGCAACATGTGAAAGTCGTTCTCAGCGGTGAAGGTGCCGATGAGCTGTTCGGCGGATATCCGACGTACATCGGCCACAAGCTGGCGCCGGTGTACGACGCGATGCCGTCGTTCGTCCGCGCGATTCTGCGCCGTGCCGTGCAGCGTGTGCCATCATCGACGAAGAAGGTGACGCTCGAGTTTCTCCTCAAGCGTTTCGTTTCTGACGCGGAGAAGCCGTGGATCGAGCGCCATCTGGCGTGGTTCGGCACCGGACTGCCCGCGGATGTTTTCAAGCTTCGCGCGGAGTTGCCGGACCTTCCGGTCGCACCTTCGAGCGCCGATCCGCTGGCGGGAGCGATGTTGCTCGACTATCGCAGCTACCTACGCGACAACCTGTTGGTGAAAGTCGACCGGGCCACGATGCTGTCGTCGGTCGAAGCGCGCGCGCCGTTCCTCGACCGCGACGTTACGCGCTTCGCCCTGTCGCTTCCTACCGATCTGCGCCTGCGCCGTTTCGAGACGAAGTGGGTACTGAAGAAGGCGTCCGAGCGCTGGTTGCCGAAGGATGTGATCTACCGGCGCAAGCGCGGTTTGAGCGTCCCGATCGCGAGCTGGCTCAACGACGGATTGCGATCCGAAGTCGATCGCCTGCTCGCGCCAGAGCGCTTGCGGTCGCAAGGCCTGCTGGATGAGCGCATAGTCGGTGAACTGCTTGCGGCGCATCGCTCGGGACGTGCAAACAACGCAAAGCCGCTCTGGGCGCTGGTCATTTTGCAGTACTGGATCGAGAACTGGTCTTCGCGGTAGCGAATTGGGGTCACATTCCTGCGAGACTGTGGGATCTCGACGGCGAGCGCGTTCGCGTCATCCTGAGACAGCCGGAGCCGTCCTCACACGCGGCGTTTGCAATCGGCAGGATCAGAGGCGGAGGACGGCGAAGGATCTCCAGTTACCACGCACATGCCACATGCCTCGCATTTGGAGATCCTTCGCCGTCCTCCGCCGCCAGATCACGCCGCGCAAATTGATCGAGCACGAATGGCGGCTCCGGCTGTCTCAGGATGACACCAACCACAGCACCGATCAGCAACCAAGCAACCGCGAACTACGTCCTCCGATCGTTCTCCCCGCGCGCGAAATCGCGGATGGCGCGGTCTTTCGACAGGAACAGTTTCTGGCTCAGCTCCTCGTTGAAGCCGCTCACGCAGAGGCGGATCAGATTGCCGAGGTCGGCGACTTCGAAGGGCTTGCGGAGGATGCCGGAAACGAGGTTGGGATCGACCTCTTTGAAACTCTGGTCCGCATAGGCCGTGATCACGAGAACGATCGGCTTGACCGCAGGCGGATTCTGTTTCATCCAGGCAATGACGCCGAAGCCGTCCAGCCGCGGCATCATGAGATCGAGCAGGACGACGGCGTAGTCGTGCCTCTTGAGCGCTTCGATCGCCTCGGCACCGTCGGCAACGGCATCGACGAGGAGGTTCTCGCGCTTGACGATCGTGCTGACGAGCTGACGAATCGACTGATCATCGTCAGCGACAAGTACACGTTGCCTGGTTTCCACCGCGGGGGGTGTCATCCGATGAATCCGTTCTCCGTGGGTGAGAGGAAGAAATCCGGATAAGTCAATCGACGAGACGCTCGTCGATGCGGATCTCTGAGCGGAGTGTTTTGTTGACAGGACAGCGCCCCGCGACGTCCAGCATACGCCCTCGCTGCGCTGGAGTCAGGTTTCCGAGGAGTTTGATGGCCACGGTGAACCTGTGGATGAAGCCGCTGGTGCTGAGACAATCGGCGCAATCCTTCGCGTACATCCGGTCGTTTTCGATCGTGATCTCGACGCCTTCGAGCGGGATGTCTTCCTTCTTCGCGACCACGCGCATCGTCATCGATGTGCACGTGCCGAGGGCGGCAGCGAGAAAGTCGTAAGGCGTCGGTCCCAACTCCGTGCCTCCGGCGGCCAAGGGCTCATCCGCAATCATCCGATGCGGCCCAGCCTCAATGTCGTTGCGAAGCGAAGCAGCGGAGCGAACGATGACTGGAAGCATGAGCCCTCCTCGGAGCAATTCGTTTGTCCGGATGATACCGAGGTGACCGTGCACGCGTTCCGATTTCCCGTTGATGCGTTCCGGTTTCGCATTCACGCGTTGCGGTTACGCATTCACGCGTTCCAGCTACGCATTCATGCGTTCTGGCTACGTATTCATGCGTTCTGGTTTCGCGTTGATGCGTTCCGATATCGCATTCATGCGTTGTGATAACGCGTTGATTCCATTTGTGTACGTATTCAGTTGGATTCAGGATCAACGCGTAACCAATTGCAATCGCGTGACTTAGATGTCGTCTGCCGATCAAGAGAAACGTTTTGAATCCGAAAACGTCTCAGGGATGGGTCCGTCAGGCGATCGAGGACAAAGGAGAAAGGTCATGCAAACCACGGAAAACGTTCACAGCGTAGGCGCCGGAACGCCCGATCCTGAGGCGCTCGATGCCGTCGTGCAGGAGGCGGTAGCGCACGTTCAGGCGATCTATCAGATCCTGTCCGACTTTGTGCCGGCGCCCGTCGAAGGCTTCAGAGAGGTGCGGACGGCCTGCACCGTCCCGGACGAGTTTCTCGAAGCCAGTGCCGTCGCTGCCGAAAACGACGAGTCGATGCAAGCGGCCACGGGTCTCGATCCGGCCAGAACGCGGATGGTCATCAACCGCAATCTGCGGTTCGAGCCTCTCGCCGCCGCCGCCGAGGCGCTGGCACGGGACATTCGCTACAACATTTTGCGGGAGCGCTGGGAAGTCGTGAAGCAGGCGTTGCAGATGTTCAGCCTCGCCAAGGGATACACCCGCAACAACCGTTCCGCAGCACTCGTCGCCCACGTAATAGCGATGCAGTCAGCCCTCGGCCGCACGGGTCGTCCGCGTAGGAAGAAGGCGGACAGCGTGAGCCACGGCGCAGGGGTTCTAAAGCAATCGGGTGAAAAAGAATGAACCACAGAGACACTGAGGACACAGAGGGGGAGACTTACTCTGAGAACTCTGTGCTTCCGGGGGGATAAGGATTCCCCACTGGCGCCCAAGGAGTGCAGGCGTCTCGCCTGCGGCGGCGAGGCGTCCCGCCTCGCCGTGAATTCCGTGATGCCGGACCGTGCCAGGAATCGCAGTCACTCACAGGGAATTCGCCTCCGAGTCTACGAGCGGTAGATGTTCGATGAGAGACACGTCCGGCTGTACAGGGAGTGGCTAAACGTGGAGGGATCAACGTACCGGTTCCGTGTATCCTCGGACTCGCTGGGTAACTATGAGCGACGAAATTCGCGACGTCTCGACCATCACGTTTTCCGGGCCGCGTTTTTGGGATGCAGGCTTGGAGGCTGATGCGCTCTTGGAGTTGCTCGCGTATCGGAAGCTCCTCGTAGAAACAGCCAAAGAGTTGTGGCGAGACGCGAATGGCGGACTGCGGTTGCCGAGGGGTTTTCAGAAATCGATCCGACTAAAGTTCTACTTCATCGAATCGGAATCGGAGGCGATCGCGCTCAAGCGAGTCGTCTCACGCGACAACCCGCACTCGGGGAAGTCTTTGGGTGACTTTGCCGAAATCGACGACGCGGCGCTGTTAATCGACGAGACGATTACGGCGGTGTCTGAGTGGCGGCCTATTCCCGATCGAATGCCGAAGCGTTCACTACCGCTGCTGGCAGCCTTCGGAAAAAGCCTTCGCCAGGGGGAGTCGATTGAGACGCGCGCGATGCGGTCCGCTACGGCGGCGGAGCTCACACGTGAAACGTGCCGGCGGTTGGCGCTGTTGTCCGGCGGGTCCTACGAGCCGAGGCGGGAGGCCATGACTCCGGAGGAGACTACTCCCCGCTACTTCGAGATCAGGGACTCGGCGGTGGCGGAGATTCCGGCTTACGAGGAGGAAACCATGAACGATACCTACGACGACGCAGCGAAACCGCTCTGGCAGTCAATCATTGACGTCAGCGCAAGTGTCCCTCCTGAAGAGTGGGACCGGGTTCCAAAGGATCTTGCGACCAATCTCGATCACTACCTGTACGGGAGGTCCCGCGAGGACGAATGAGAAGCGTGTTCGCGGACGCCAACTACTGGATTGCCATCGTCAATCCGAAGGACAATCTGCACGCAAAGGCTCGGCAGGCATCCGCTACGCTCGGGCGAACGCGGATCGTCACAAGCGAGATGGTACTGGCCGAGGTTCTCAACGCATTCGCGAGCAAAGGGGAGTTTCTCCGCACAAGAGCAAGCTTGCTCGTCGATCAAATCCAATCGAGCCCGGACGCCGAAATCCTTCCGATGACGAGCAGTGCCTTCCGGGAAGCACTGGGACGTTACCGCCGCCGCTCTGACAAGACGTGGGGCTTTACCGACTGCACGTCGTTCTTGATTATGGAACAGAGGGGAATCAAGCAAGCGCTCAGCGCCGACCGGGACTTCCAGCAGGCCGGATTCGAGACGCTACTTGCTGACTGAAGCATCGTAACGCGCGTTGCTGCCCCCTTCACTGCCGATACGGCAACAGCGCCATCTTCCCGGCGATCCAGATTTCGCCGCGGGGGATCAGGGGGAGCCAGTACCAGGTTGAGGCTTCGCCGCCGAGGGTTAGGCGGGCGAAGAGGCCGGTGGCGTTGCGGGAGAATGGGTTGGTGATGGGGGGCGAGATCTCGAGCGTCATCGTGTCGGGGTAGCGGGCGCTGCTCTTTGGTTCGATGGGACGCCAGGCGCAGTCATTGGGCATCGTTACCGGGATCTCGTCCGACGAGGCCAGTGCGGCGCTCGTTGCTTTCGCTGAGTCCATCGACCCATGGTAGAAACCGAAGTCGGACAAAGCCTGCATCGACAAGGGCGTGATCAGGTACTTCTGGGACGTCTTCACGACGTTGATGGTGGTCGACGACGAGATCCCTTCTTCGCGGAAGTTGGCGCAGAACGAGTCGAGAACCGAGGCGGGGACGGCTTTCCATTCGGGAAGTTTGGGTGGAGGAGGAGTCTTCGCGGTCGCGCAAGTGGCGAAGAAGAAGAGCACCGCTACGGCGATGACAAGGGGGTTACGTCGAACGTTTCTCATACCAGC
>DATLVW010000733.1:0-4182 GCA_035577085.1 Thermoanaerobaculia bacterium | reverse complement strand
AACCCGCCGCGTCCTCCGCGTCTCCGCGTGAAACGGTTCTAATCAGCACGCCGAGCCCACGCCAAGACAGACAACACCGCCAGCGAGAGAATCGAGATCACGCCGCCGATCGGTACAAGCGGATTGCGATAACGCATGTTGATCATGTGTGCACCTGCCGGAACCTCGATTCCCTGAAACGCCAGATTCGTGGCGACCAGCCGTGCCGGGTGCCCATCGATCGTGGCCGACCAGTAACGATGACCGGTAACGCTGACCACGAGAAACGAGCGGCCGCTGGTGACGACGTCGATGGTGGCAGTGTTCGCCGTTTCGCGGAAACCGATCACGCGGCCGGGCGCGGGAGAAAACGCATCCGCGTCGATGTAGGCGACGGACGGATCGGCCGCATTGGCCTCAACGGCATAGCGGAACCCGCTCGGGTCCGGCGTGCGCTCCAGCCGCCCCGCGAATGCATAGCGCGGCGCACGCGTCGACGGCACGACCTCGACTGTCACCGCCTTGCTGGCGTCGGTCAGAATCTGCTGCCGCAGGGCATCATCGAAGGGCCGTTGCCGCACCCGCCAGCCCACATTGGCCATTCGCGCATACGGCTCGTCGGCACCGGGAAGACGGCTCGATCGCGCACCTTTGAACGCCTGCCGGAAGTCGTCCGTGTTTCTGAGCGAGGTCAGGTCGATGTCGTCTTCCATCGCCACCGCCAGGCCGCGTAGCGCCGGAAGCTCCGGGAACACGCTGTTGCGCATGACCCAGGAGAAGGCCGGCCCCTGTGCGATGTTGAACATCTCATTGACGATCGGATCGCCTTCCCAACCCATCCACGCAACTTCGTTGAACACGCGGTATGGGGCAGATGCCTCAATGTTCGCCACGGCCGGCGCGGGATCGAAGAACTCCCGCCGCTCGCGCGGAACCGCATTGAGGGTGCCGTACCAAAGGTCCGCGGCGAGGAGCAACACGCCGGCCGCGGCCATGGCGCGCCCTCGCTGGGTCCGGGCAAGCCAAAGCCAGACGGCGATCGACGCCGCGCGAACGCAGTTGACAACGAAATAGTGTGCTGTGCCGAGCGCACCGCCATCCGAGGAACGGAGGAACAGAACGATCGAGACGCACAGCCAGACGATGGACAGACCGAAAGCCCATCGGATCAACCGGCGGTCTCCATCCAGCAGTCGGTCGAAGACGACGGCGCTCCAGACGGCGATCGCGAACGCCGCGGTGAGGAGGAACTTCTCGGGAAAGCGGAACGAAGCCAGGATGCCGCTGTCGTAGAGCACGCGCAGCAGCGGCGTGTGATCGCCCATCGCCAGGGCGATGCTCGCCGCGAACGTTCCGAGGAACAACCATCGGCTGCGCACTCCCGCCAGAACGCCCGCCATCGCGAGCAGCACGATCAGGAGACCGGCGTAGATCTCCGTCAGATAGGCATCGTTGCGGAACGGATAGATCGTGGTGATGAACGCATTCCCGCTCGCTGCGGCGACGTGGCGGAGAACACCCGGCAGAATGAGCTCGACCAGCCGCACGGGCGGCGTGCTCCAGTTGGAAACGACGCGAAAGTCGAAGGCTTTGGTACGCACGGTATCGCGAACGAAATCGATTGCCGGCAGGAGTTGCACCGCGGCGATGAGAATCGCCGTAGCCATGGCCACACCGAGCGTGGCGGCAATCCCTTTCGCCTCCGCTTTCTTCTGCCGGCTCCGAAAAACCCGCAGTAGCGCCCAGCCGCCGATGATGGCCCAGGTCTGCATCACCCCTGCCGGCTCGCCGAGGAGGAGTTGCATCGCCAGAACGAACGCCAGCGGCAGCAGACGCCTGGCCGTTCGCTCCTCGTCAAAGCGCATCAGGAGCCAGAGCGCGAGCGGCATCCAGGAGATCGAAAACAGGATGGGGAGCTTCGACGATAGCGACACGTAGCTGCCGCAAAAGACGAATGCGATGCTCCCGAATGCTGCGGCGGCGATCGACAGGCCGAGGCGCCGCAGCAACAGAAACATGCCGGCCATGGCAATCGCGAAGTGCAGGAGCACATGCAGTTGCACGCCGAAGTGAAACGGCAGCACGTAGACGAGCCACTGCGGCGGGTAGAAGAGCTCGTACGCAGGGTTGGCCGCCAGCGGCGCTCCTCCCGAGTAGAGCCGGTTCCAGTAAGGAAACTCACCGCTGCGAACGGCCTCACGCACCACGTGCTTCATCGGGTAGTGATAGACGCTCAGATCACTGATGTAGAAGCCGCGCCCGAGGAAGAGGATGTCCGCATAGGCAACCACCAGCAGCGCGATGAGAAGCGCGAGCGCGGTGCGGTCACTCCATCGGATCGGAAACTTCATGCCGGCTGCAGCGCGAAAACGAGAAGCCCGGCCACCACCACTCCGGCGATCGTCACGGCGATGAGCGTGCCGCGCGTTCGCGCGTGCACCTGCGGCAGGAGATCGCTCGCGCCGAGGTAGAGGAGGAAGCCGGCGAAGAACGAGAGCTGAAAGGCCAGGACGCGCGGCGCGATGTAAAACACCCCCGCGCAGAGCGCGCCGAGTACCGGCGCGATCGCGTCGATGCCCAGCAGCGCGCCGGTACGCCAGCGGCTGTTGCGCGTCGCCAGCATGAACGTAACGGTGTTCAAACCATCCGCGAAATCGTGCGCGACGACAGCAAGCAACACGACCAGCCCGACCTGCGTCCCGGCCTTGAATCCGACTCCGATCGCCAGTCCGTCGAGGAAGCTGTGGAAGGACAATCCGATCGCACCGACCAGCCCGACGTTGTGATGATGGCCGGGCTCGTCGTGCTGTTTCTCGCTGTGGATGATCGTCAACTTCTCGAGAAGGAAGATGGCCAGGAAGCCCATGATCAGCGTCAGCATCAGCACGCGGATATCGATCGTGTGCAGATGCGCCAGCTCAAAGACCTCGGGGACCAGATCGAGAAAGGCGACGCCGATCAGCAATCCCGACGAGAACGCCATGATGTAAAGCAGGTACTGCCGGTAGCGGAACGCGAACGCACCGCCAGCCAGAGTCATGGCAAATGCCGCCAGTGCGTAGAGCGCGCTCATCGTTGGTGAGTCTATCGCGAGGAAGGAATCAGCTTCGAGCGTGCGCCATTGAAAACAGGTCACCACTGAGACACAGAGGTCACAGAGATCTCCTCTGTGTCCTCTGCGTCTCTGTGGTTGTCTTTGACGATGAGGTCCACATCTCAAGCCCGCGGTATTGTTGGCACCACGCTTTCGTCGAAAGGAAACCGTTTGAAAAGAATCTTGATCGTTACCCTTGTGCTTCTTGGAGCCGCTTGCAGCCGGCAGGAGTCGAAGCCCTCCACTTCCGGCGACCCTGCAAAAGGCAAACAGCTCATCACGCAGTACGGCTGCACTGCCTGTCATTCGATCCCCGGCATCGAGGGACCCCGCGGCGAGGTCGGGCCGTCGCTCGAGCACGTGGCGGTGCGCCCATTAATCGCGGGCAAGCTGCCGAACAATCCGCAGAACCTGACTCAGTATCTGCTGAACCCGCAGACCGTCAGCACGCTGAACATCATGCCCAACCTCGGCATCAAGCCCGATGAGGCCCGCGACATCGCCGCTTACCTGTACACGCTGAAGTAGGAATCGGTGGCTGGCATCAAGTCCGCACACAGCAGAGGCGGCTACCGATGACGTACTACGTTGAGAAGCAACTCGCGTTCGGCCCCATCCGCTTCGGCGTCTCCACGCGGCGTGCGCTCGACGCCATCGACGACGATCTGGCGCTCAGCTCCGGACCGAACGGCGAATTCGTTCGCCGGCGCAACGACGGTTTCTTCTTCGGCGACACGGAACGCGTCGTCGGGCCGAGTCTTCCGGTTTCGCGGACCATCAACCAAACGCCATTCTGGACATCGCTGAAGCCCGACGGCACGCCGCGCAGCTTCGGTTTCCTGGCGCTCATGGGCTTCGGCGTGCTCCTGATCCTCCTCGGCCTTAGCGTTCTCATTCGAAAAGGTCCGCAGGGATGGGTCGAGATCATCCTCGGCGCGATCTGCATCGCCGTTCCGATCGTGATGACCGCGCAGCAGCGGCGCGAGATCCACGACCGCGAAGAGCGCGAGCGCGTGGA
The DNA here is from genome assembly GCA_035577085.1 of Thermoanaerobaculia bacterium. Classification (GTDB taxonomy): domain Bacteria; phylum Acidobacteriota; class Thermoanaerobaculia; order Gp7-AA8; family Gp7-AA8; genus JADGNZ01. The sequence continues at coordinate 91 of DATLVW010000733.1, read as the reverse complement.
GCGCGAAGCTGCCGTTGCGCGCAATCAGCAACTCCTCACCTGGTATACGAAAGCGCTGGAGCACCTTCTCATCGACCGCGGAGACAACGCA
>DATLVW010000732.1:0-5273 GCA_035577085.1 Thermoanaerobaculia bacterium | reverse complement strand
CGAGGAGTTCTTCGCGCTGCTCGATCGTGTGACCCGAGGAGAGCCGGGACTCACACCGCTGCTGGCGCGCAAGCTCCTGCAGGAGTTCGCCAAGCCCGTGGCTGAGCCGAAGGTCTCGGAAGACATGCCCGACGCCCTCACCACGCGGGAGCGCGAAGTGCTCGAGCTGATGGTGGACGGGGTGACGTCGAACCGCAAGCTGGCCAAACGCCTCGACCTCAGCGAGAACACGGTCAAGTTCCACGTGCGCAACATCCTCGACAAGCTGCACCTCCACAACCGCGCGCAAGTAGTGGGGTATGCGCTGAGGAAGAAGATGATCGAGTGAGGTGCGGAGCTTTAAGGCATGGCCGATCAGCGCTCACGCATTTTTCGATGGTACGACAGGAAGGCAGAAACGAACCGTGCCAGACACGGAGTCGGCTTCGAGGAAGCAGAGTCTGTATTCGACGATCCGCTCGCTCGGACCGATCCTGATCCCGATCATTCTGACGACGAGAATCGCGAGCTCATCTTCGGTCATTCAGCCAAGGGAAGGCTTCTCTTGGTAGGCTTTGTTGAACGCGGCGATTCGGTTCGCATCATTAGCGCTCGAGAAGCCGACAAAGAAGAACGAAAACGCTATGAAGAAGACATCCGCTAAGCCTGATCCGGATCCCGATCTCGACGACGACCTTCGTCCCCATTACGATTTCGATTTCAAGACTTGGAAGCCCAATCGCTTCGCGGGCATGGACCTGAAGTTCAAAGGACGTCCGCCGATCATTCTCGATGCCGACGTCGCCGAGGTCTTCGATTCCCCCGAGGCCGTCAATACCGTTTTGCGATCCGTCATCAAGGCGATGCGCAGGTCCGACGTCGGTGTTAAGCCAAAGAAGGCCAGGTCAACGGCCTCGCCGGCCGCGAACAAGCGGCGCGCTTCCTGACGCGCAGACTCAACACGCGCTCCTGAGTTTCACCGTTTCGGCAACTCGGAGCTCACGCCGCGCGGTATGCTCTGTCTTTCCGTAAGGCCGCCACGACACCTGCATTCGAACGTGCCATAGCCGCCACGGGCCGGCGAAGGAGCACGGAATGCGACGAGGAAACATCAAGCGGTCGAATGTGTGGCGATCCGTAGTCCTGGCGGTGGCTCTTGCGCTTACTGGAATCTCGCCCGAGCTTGCGGCATCGCCCTCGGTAGCTCGCATCGCGAACGCGTGGCGGCATATCGAGCCGAAAGCGGCACTCGTGCACACGCAGCCGCCCGCACGCTTGCCTGTCGCCGCAGCGTCCGTCACGCGGAAGCGAGCGGCCGCCCCGCCTCCGCTTCCGGCTTGCGCGGCCGGAGTCGTTGCCCATCTCGTGGAAGTCGGCGATCTGGCCACGGACGACAAGTACATCTATTTCGTCGATGGTGAGGATCTGATCGCCCGCGTGGCGAAAGAGGGAGGGACTCCGACTCTCCTCGGCGAGGTTCCCGGCGCGCTGATCGTTTCGATGACGACCGATGACGCGCGGATCTACTTCACCACCTGGGACGACGACTCGCTCACCGGCTCGATCTACTCGATCGCGAAAGATGGCGGTCCGGTGAGGGCTCTCGTGCGCGGTCTGGCTACTCCGTTCGATCTCACGGTCGATGGCCAGTTCGTCTACTGGCTCGCGGTTGGCACGTCCGCCGGCGACGGTTTCCTCGCCGATGGCGCCATCGGCCGCGCGGCGAAGGCGGACGGATCCGGTGTGCTCAAGCTGGCTTCGAACCTCTCCCTCCCGGTTTCGCTCACCCTCGACGCCACCAACGTCTACTACAGCGAGACCGGCGCCGGCCTCGGCAATCCGAGCGTCGGACTCCGCCGCGTGCCGCTGGCGGGCGGCCCAATCTCGAAACTGGTGGATGGCATCATCGTCGGTCCCGTAGCCGTGGACAGCGCAACCGTTTACTACGGCACCCTCACCGGCAGTGGAACGTTCGAGATTGCCAGTCTACCGAAGAGCGGCGGCAATCCTCGATTGCTCGTCTCCGGACTCGACGACATATCGAGTCTCAAACTATTTGGCTCGACGCTCTACTACGTCAGCGAGAGTGATGAGACCAGCATCAACGCCGTTCCGGCCGCCGGCGGCGCGCGACGCATGGTGAGAACGGGCGGTCTCGCCACCGCCAAGATCGCGATCGAGGAATGCCTCCTCTACTTCGCATCCGACGAGAATTCGACACTGGAGCGCATCCCGCGCTGAGCGGCAATGGAAGACAAAGCACAGACAAGAGTGTCTGTGCCACACAGTGGTCAACGCGTCAAGTCCGTCGCCAGATAGTGATCATGTCTTTTTGCTAGATCCCCGAGCCGCGATCGGTGCCGGCCGGCCATCGCGATTGCCGCCTCGCGCAGGGCAGCTCGATCGCGTGTCGTCGGAGAAGAATCCAGCAAGGTGTCGACGCCCTGCCGGATGAGGTCCGCCATCGATCGGTCCTGGGCGGAAGCAACCTCGCGGAGGCGCGTTGCCTGCTCGTCAGTCAATCGAATCTGTATTCGGATCATGGTCCAAGTGATAAGGCGAGCTGCCCGAAAACAGATTCGTGACCAACGCCAGCGCCACGGTAGCTGCGCCGGAGGCCACTCCCGGAGCCATAGCGATCAAGGGCCACGGAATCCCGGCAGATCGTTGCAGGTGATTAGCGAATCCGAACCCGAACGATGCGACCACAGCCGTGCCGCAGACGAGACCGACGATCAGCGGAAGAGGAAGCACGCGGCCCGATGGAATCAAGAAGAGGGTCACCAGAGCGAAAGCGCCGCCGCTGAAGATGAGCACGATGCCCCACGTGAGCAGATCGAACTCCGCGCTCTGCCACGCGGATGCGAATTCGCCGCCGCGGTGAAACGATCCTGCATCGCGAATGGCGAGAGTGACCGCGGCGACGATGACGGCGGCGGCAAAACCGATGAGCGTCGAGGTGAAGCTCCGGACAGGATTCATCACGCCCTCCGCCGGCGCCAACAGTCCATCGACGCGCCAGCACGCCGAATGGTACTGCTGTGGCCATTGGGATGATGCGATTGCTGTCATCCTGATAGGTGCTTCTGCACCGTTCTTCGCAACCGTGACGGTACGCGCAAAACGTGATGTGTCATCCTGAGCCTGCCGGAGGCGCCCGCGCAGCACGTTACTTTCGCGTAGATCATCCTAGGCGCCGCAGGACGGCGAAGGATCTCAAAGTGCGAAGATCTCGCTCGGGCGCCTTTCAACACGATCGCTCGCGCTGGACGAACACGATCTGCGAAGTTTGAGATCCTTCGACGTCCTACGCCGCCGCCCACGCACTGCGCAAACATCGCGATCCGTGCGGGCGGCTCCGGCAGTCTCAGGATGACACCAGGATGACACCAGGATGACACCAAGCTCGATTGCCGCTGAACCCTGAGAAACACATGCAAACAAAAAAGCGGCCCGCGGCGATGAACGCCGCGGGCCGTGCACTTTGCACTTCTCTCGTTACGGAACCATGTTGAAGATGGCGTACTGGAAGCAGCGGTTCGGGCTGCCCGTGGTCTGGAACGATCCTTCGCCCTGGGAAACGATCGCCAGCGCGTTTCCATTGGAGCCGGCGTCGGTGTAATTGAGGATCACGACGCTGGTCACGTGCACCCGGCTGTCGGGAACCGTAAGCTCACTGTTGGCGTTGTTTCCCGGCGGGTAGCAGGCGTTTCCTTTGACTACGCTGACGCCCGGATCGCCCTTGTCGCCCTTGTCGCCCTTGTCTCCCTTGGGTCCTTGGGGACCCATCGGACCCATCGGACCCTGCAGTCCGATGTCGCCCCTGTCGCCCTTCTCGCCCTTCGCACCGGTATCTCCCTTGTCGCCCTTCTCGCCAGTGTTGCCGGTAGCGCCGGTGTCGCCTTTGTCTCCCTTGGGTCCTTGGGGACCCATCGGACCCATCGGACCCTGCAGTCCGGTGTCGCCCTTGTCGCCCTTCACGCCATCGGCTCCGGTGTCACCCTTGTCGCCCTTCGCGCCGGTTGCACCGGTGTCACCTTTGTCGCCCTTTGCGCCGTTGGCTCCGGTATCGCCCTTGTCGCCCTTAGCCCCGGTCGCGCCATTGGCTCCGGTGTCACCTTTGTCGCCCTTTACGCCATTGGCTCCGGTGTCGCCCTTCGCGCCCGTTGCGCCGACCGCTCCGATGTCGCCCTTGTCGCCCTTGTCGCCCTTCGCGCCGGTCGCGCCGACTGCACCGGTATCACCCTTGTCGCCCTTTGGACCGATAGGACCGATAGGACCGATAGGACCGATTGCGCCAGTCGCCCCAGTGTCGCCCTTCGCGCCCGTGGCACCGGTTTCGCCTTGAACGCCTTGATAGCCCTGGTCGCCCTTGTCGCCCTTTTCACCGGCGGCATTCGGGTCGGCCAGCAAGTAGCCGAGGACATCGATCGTCACATCCGCGCCGGCATTCCACGTCTGGACGCCGAAGGTACCGTCAGGGCTGAGCATGACGCCCGCTTCGAACATCAGAATCTCGCCCTTCTTGAACTTGAATACGGTCGTCGCGTTCGGGCTGCCTGGCTGGATCGGATCGATGTGAACCTCGCCGTCGCCGTCTCCGGGCGTTACGGTAAAACGTCCGACGATGCCGATCGCGTCGATCGGAACCGCTTCCGAACAGGGATCGACGAACATCGGGGTCTGGAGCACACCGCGGCTCCGATAAACACGTGCTTCGTTCGGGAGATACGCTGTCCCGCCCCAGGGAGTGTCATAACGGTCGAGAGTCAGCGTCGACGACAGCCGGCATGGCGCGATTTCCTGGAACACCGTCGGCTGGATGCGGGTCTGCCACGGACTGTTGATGGGATTGACGATTGACATCCGTACCTGCATGCCGGGCGCCGTGAACGGCTCGTGCGGCCTCGTGTACTTGTCCGGCTGTTCGGCGCGGGCAGACATCGTGGACAGGATTACGGCGGTGATTGCGATCGTGGATACGAAAAGCTTCCGAGATGTAGTCATGGTGTCCTCTCTTTCTCTGCGATCTCTCTTTCGCTTGCTGCCGGCTTTGCGATTCGAAGAGGGAGTGGGACTGCCAAAAGTGTTTTTCCACGATTCCCGAAACTTTCCGGTATTCTGACTCCATAGAAAATGCTGCTGAGGAGCTGTTTCGCGCGAATCTCGCGCTTGTGGAGCGCGTCATTGCCGGTGTGTGCCGCCGAGCCGGACTGCGCGGTGCGGATGCCGAGGACTTCGGCTCGATCGTGAAGATCGCTTTGATCGAGAACGATTACGCAATCCTGCGCGGC
>DATLVW010000731.1:0-2260 GCA_035577085.1 Thermoanaerobaculia bacterium | reverse complement strand
TTCGCGTGGAGATCGTGGTCAAGGACGACATCGTTCGTGACGTGATCGAAGCGATCTTGGCGGTGGCCCGCACCGGGCGCATCGGCGACGGGAAGATCTTCGTGACGCCCGTCGAGGAAGCGATTCGTATCCGCACGGGCGAGCGCGGCGAGGACGCGCTGTAACCGCTCGAGAGTAAGTTTCGTTCACCCAACACACTCACCAGGCATAAGGGGTAGATCCATGACAGCAGCTGAGGCACTGAAGTTAGCCGAGAAGAACGGCGCGAAGATGGTCGACTTCAAGTTCGTCGACCTGCTTGGCATCTGGCAGCACACGACGATGCCGATCGGGAAGCTGAACGCCGACGTGTTCAAGGACGGCTACTTTTTCGACGGGAGCTCGATCCGCGGTTGGCAGCCGATCCATGCCTCCGACATGATCTTCCTTCCCGACCCGGTGTCGGCGGTGATGGATCCGTTCTACGCGCTGCCGACGCTGTCGCTGACCTGTGACATCGTCGACGCGGTCACCAAGCAGCCGTACAGCAAGGACCCGCGCACCATCGCTGCCAAGGCCGAGAAGTATCTCAAGTCGACCGGCATCGGCGACACGTCGTACTTCGGCCCCGAGCCCGAGTTCTTCATCTTCGACGAGGTCCGCTACTCCGAGGGGACCAACCGCGCCAGCTACTTCGTCGACTCGGTCGAGGGCGTGTGGAACACGGACCGTGAAGAGGGCCCGAACCTGGGCTACAAGCCGGCCAAGAAGGGCGGCTACTTCCCGGTGCCGCCGACCGACACGCTGACCGACATCCGCGCCGAGATGGCGATGACCCTCGAGGCGGTCGGCATCCCGGTCGAGGTGTTCCACCACGAGGTGGCGACCGGTGGTCAGTGCGAGCTGTCGATGCGCTTCAACAGCCTCAAGGCGATGGCCGACTGGACCATGTGGTACAAGTACGTGGTCAAGAACGTCGCGCGCAAGCACGGGCGCACGGCGACGTTCATGCCGAAGCCGCTGTTCGGTGACAACGGCTCGGGCATGCACTGCCACCAGTCGATCTGGAAGGACGAGAAGAACCTGTTCGCGGGCGACGGCTACGCGGGGCTCTCGGAGACCGCGCTCCATTACATCGGCGGCATCCTGAAGCACGCGCCGGCGATCTGCGCGTTCACGAACCCGGGCACGAACAGCTACAAGCGGTTGGTGCCGGGCTACGAGGCGCCGGTGAACCTGGCGTACTCGTCGCGCAACCGCTCGGCGTCGGTGCGTATCCCGATCGGCGGCAACTCGCCGAAGGCGAAGCGGCTCGAGTTCCGCTGCCCCGACCCGACGGCGAACCCGTACCTGGCGTTCGCGGTCATGATGATGGCCGGCCTCGACGGCATCCAGAACAAGATCGACCCGGGCAAGCCGCTGGACAAGGACATCTACGCGCTGGCTCCGGAAGAGGCGAAGGACATCCCGAAGACGCCGGGCGCGCTGGACCAGGCGCTCAACGCGCTGGAGCGCGACCATGCGTTCTTGCTCAAGGGCGACGTGTTCACGCCCGACGTCATCTCGACCTGGATCGACTACAAGCGGGAGAACGAGGTCGACGCCATCCGCCTGCGCCCGCACCCGTACGAGTTCGCGCTCTACTTCGACAACTGATCCGTTTCCGATCCCCTCTCCCCGTCCGCGGGGAGAGGGTTAGGGAGAGGGCAAACCTTGCGAGAGCCAACGCCCGCCGGCCGGAACGAGGCTACGCGTCCGGCGCCGCGTCCGCAGCGCCGTCGTTGCCATCCGTGCCGCCGCCGTCGGCCCCGCTCGCTCCGCCGGCGCCGCCGTCCGGTGCGCCGCCGTCATTGCCGCCTCCGCCATCCGCGCCGCCAGTTCCGGCGTCGGCATTGCCAGTAGAGCAATTCAACGTATACGACCCTGCCCCGTTGGGCGCGACATCGATCGCGAACACCACGACGTCGATCGCCGATCCCGCCGGCACGGTGACGCCCATGGACTGAGGCGACGTGAGCACCGCACCGACGTCGCCGAGATAGTTGTTGCCGATGTTCACCGGATCGTAAGTGGAATAAGCGGTGAGGTACCGCAGAATCCCGGTCGATCCGTCAACCGACCCGCTGTCGTACGTCAGCGTGAAGTTGAAGCACACGGCCGCCCCGCTCGGATTCGCGAAGCGATACACATTGTAGAAGTGCGGGTTCGCCGGATCGGCTCCATTTCCTGGGTATCCCTTGGGCACTCCGCAGGCGCCCGCGTTCGCAATACGCGATTCTCG